>JBBADV010000008.1 GCA_041656295.1 Kiritimatiellales bacterium
CAATGATTGTATATTTTGTACCGTTCACGCTGCGGATGGTGATCGCTTTATTGTCGGTTGAAATCGGTGCATAGGTGCCGTTTGTAACAATAATTTCATCGCCGGCACCGGCGGCATTAATTGCCGCTTGAATTGTTTTTTTAGCGGCTGCCCAGCTCTGTCCGTCTCCGCTATCATCCGCACGGCTTGCGTCCACATAATATGTCGCCGCAGAGCACACACCATGAACGAAGATACTCAGACAAAGAATCCGGATTGATTTTAAAATAGTCATGTTATTTATCCCGATCTGTTTTCTCAGCGAAAAAGTACTCTTTCTCTTATGATGAGTACACTTTAAAATGCGCATTTCAAAAACGTTGCATTCCAGGCTGTTACCCTCGTACACCCTTCACAAAGGAACCGTAAGAGCGTTTGTCTGACACAAGCATCGCAGGCGTTTGCGCTGCCGGGCGCCGCGAGAGCATTTTAAATTCATGTACAGCCGCAAAACGCGCAAAATAATTATGGGCCGAATGAGAGATAAACCGCAGCGCGCACTGAGAGCTTTTCAACTCTCAATTGTAAACTGAAAACTCCGAACACGGAACGCGGCGAGGGCGCCGCGTCTACTATACTCTGCCTCTCTGCTAATCCCCTCTCTGCGAAGCTTCCGTGTGTTTTGTGTATTTGCCGTTTTCACTGCCCGCCTTTGGCGAGCCGTTGCCGCTCCCTCCGGTCGCTGTTTTCTTTCAGAAAGCCACTCTTCGAGTCTTCATCTCGTTTCGAATCGCGGTTTAAACATCTGCGCTTATCTGCGTCATCTGCGGACCAATTATATTTTTTGTGTTTTTTGCGGCTGTAATTTTTCTGAATACGCTCTACAACGTGGGGCGGGCATTCCTGCCTGCCTTCTTCATCCTGAAACATGTGGGGCAGGCATTCCTGCCTGCCCATTTTTATAGTCAATTGAACCAACAGAACTTATAGAAAAGGCTCACGCCTGCGCAAGCTGTTGAAATGCCTGGCAATTTTGTTCTGCGCAGTAACGGCAACTTAAACAGGGAGTGCTCCATCCGGCGGTGCCGGCAGATGGGCAGGCAGGAATGCCCGCCCCACGCCTTAAAAGGCATGGCAATTCTGTTCCACACAGTAATGGCAACTTAAACAGGGGATGCTCCATCCGGCGTCACCGGCAGATGGGCAGGCAGGAATGCCCGCCCCACGCCTTGAAAGGCAGGGCGCTTCTGCTCCGCACAGTAACGGCAACTTAAACGGGGAGTGCTCCGCCCGGCGTCACCGGCAGCTGGGCAGGCAGGAATGCCCGCCCCACGTTTTAGAGTGATGCCGGTTGATATCTCATAATAAACGATTAATCCAGAGTTCCGATTAAGCGGAGAAATTCAGTGCGCGTGGCAAGCTGTGAGCGGAAAGTGCCGTGCATGGATGAGGTGATCATTTTTGAATTCTGCTTTTCCACGCCGCGCATCATCATGCAAAGGTGCTGCGCCTCAATTACAACACCGACGCCCTGGGCATCCACTTTTTCCATCAGTGTCTGTGCCACCTGTTCCGTCAGCCGTTCCTGAATCTGCAGCCGGCGCGCAAAGACATCGACAATACGCGCAAGTTTGCTGACACCGAGAACTTTTTTATTCGGAATATAGCCGATATGACATTTGCCGATAAACGGCAGCATGTGATGTTCGCAAAGGCTGTAGATTTCAATATCCTTGACGATAATCATGTGATTATCTTCCGCTTCAAAAAATGCTCCATTTAACACATCGTCGATGTTCTGATGATAACCGCGCGTCAAAAATTTATACGATTCCGCCATACGGTGCGGCGTATCTTTCAACCCCTCGCGCGCCGGATCTTCACCGAGTTCTATCAGCAGTTTTTTGATTAAATTTTCCATAAAACAGTTTTCCTTAACGTTCAAACTTCAAGCGCTGTCCAAAAATTCCGGCATGAATCGCTTCATCCTGCCAGACGATTTGACCGGAAACAATCGTGGTGTCGATAGTTGAGCGGAATATGTTCCCTTCAAACGGCGACCAGCCGCATTGATAGAGAATATTTTTTTTCGCAACTGTTTGCGGACGGTTTAAGTCAACCAGCACCAGATCAGCGAAGTATCCTTCGCGGATAAAGCCGCGCCCGGCAATATTAAAAATCCGCGCCGGCGCGTGCGCCGTTTTTTCGGCGACGGTTTCCAGTGAGAGTATCCCATCGTGAAAATGTTCGAGTATGGCGGGCAGGGCGGATTGAATCAGCGGCAGGCCGGACGGCGCAGTCCAGTAGGTCCCGCTTTTTTCTGCGGCGGTGTGCGGCGCGTGGTCGGTGCCGATCGTGTCAATCTGATTGGTGAGCAGTCCGCGAATTAATGCGGCGCGGTCGGCGGAGGTTTTAATTGCCGGATTGCATTTTACGCGCGCCCCGAGTCTGTCATACGCCGCATCATCAAAATGCAGGTAGTGAATACACGTTTCGGCGGTGATGTGTTTCCCGCATTCATCGTTTTCAATGTAGGCCTCGTTTTCGCGCGGACCGCCGACGCGCGCGATGCTTTCGTCGAACAGGTTCAGTTCGCGCGCGGTGCTGATGTGCAGAACGTGCAGCCGCGTACCGTATTTCCTGGCGAGTTCCACCGCAAGTTTCGTTGAGGCATAACAGGCTTCTTCACTGCGGATTTCCGGGTGCGCACGGAACGGCGTTTTGTCACCGAGTTTTTCGCGGAAGATTGTTTCGTTTTGTGCGATGATGTTCGCATCTTCACAGTGCGCCGCCAGCGGCACCGGCGCGGCGCGGAAAATCTCTTCCAGGACATCGTGCCCATCAACGAGCATGTTGCCGGTGGATGAGCCCATAAAAATTTTTACACCGCAAACATCTGCCGGGTTCAGTTTTTTAATTTCATCCAGATGACTGCCGGCTGCACCCAAATAGAACGAAAAGTTTGTTGCGCAGGTTTGTGCCGCCAGGGCAGATTTTTCTTCGAGCCGTTCAATGGATGTGGTTTGCGGAACCGTGTTCGGCATGTCCATGACAGACGTGACGCCGCCGGCGACGGCGGCTCGCGATTCACTGTGCAGACTGCCTTTGTGCGTTAAGCCCGGTTCGCGGAAATGCACATGGCAGTCGATCATGCCCGGCAGCAGCGCTTTCCCTTCGGCATTGATTTCAATATCCGCCGGCGCACTGATTGAGCTGTCGATGCGATCAATACGACCGTTGCGGATGAACACATCCGCCGCACGGATTTCGCCGTCAGAAACCACCTTTGCATTTTTTAGGAGAATGGAACGATGGAACGGTGGAATGATGGAATGATGAAACTCACTGCTCATAACACACCTCGTATATTTCATTGGTTTCACGAAGAATGAACGAATCATCCCATTCTTTACCTTGCTGCTTCAGTTTATACGGAAAAGGCTTCATGATTTTCCAGGTCAGTTTGTACAGTTCTTTTGCATCCTGCCAGACTCGTAGTTTCATGTATCCGCGATTGATATTTTTCCGGTGCTCCAGTATTCCATTATTCCATGATTCCATGATTCCGGTGAAACAGTTTCTGTTTCAGAATAACACCGGCAGCGATTAAAATCATTATGGCGGAGTAAAGCTGTCCTTTGGTAAGCCAGCCGAAGTAGACGGTGCTGTCGGGTTCGCGGAAAAATTCGGCAGTGATGCGCGCAACGGCATACAGAATCAGAAACATGGCGCTGGCTGCGCCGCTGCATCTGCCCCGCGCGGTTTTGCGAATGAGCGCCAGCGTAATAAACAGAAAAAGTCCTTCACCGCAGGCTTCGTAGAGTTGCGACGGATGGCGCGGCACCGGCACCGGATCGCCGGCCTGCGGAAAAATCACCGCCCACGGAACAGTCGCCGGACGTCCCCACAGTTCTCCGTTAATGAAATTTGCAATGCGCCCGAAAAAAAGTCCGATCGGGGCGGCAAAAGCCAGTCCGTCGGTGATGTTGAGAAACGGCGCCCGATATTTTTTTGCATACCACAGAGCAACCAGCAGTACGCCGAGCATTCCGCCGTGACTCGCCATTCCGCCTTCCCAGACGCGCAGCAGAAACAGCGGGTCGGCAAGCAATTCATCCAGCGCATACAGCAGCACATAGCCGAGCCGGCCGCCGAGGAAAACGCCGAAGATGGCGATGCTGACGATGAAGCTGCCGATCTCTTTTTCCGGCACAGCGAATTCGCCGCGCTTTGAAAGATGACGCAAAATCAGCCAGCCGCCGATAAACCCGAGCAGATAGGCGAGCCCGTACCAGCGCAATGCCATCGGTCCCCAGATGTGAAAAATAACCGGATCAAGATTGTGAACCCAATAATTCATGTAGTTGCAGATTTATTTGTGTTTGATTTTTTAAATTTAAATATTGTTTCGTACTGCGAATTTCGAGCTGCGAATTTTAATTAGAACCGCGCCAGTGCAGTTTACGGCTGAGCACATCAAAATAATCATAATCCGGCAGATGCAGAAATGTCACCGGTGATTCGCTTTTTACAATTTTTACCGCGTCGCCTTCGTCCAGTTCGGCCACATCCTGTCCGTCGGCGGCAAACAGAAGTTTTTTGTGTGAGTGCTGAATGCGGATTTCAATTTCGCTGCTGTCCGGCAGGATGATCGGACGGTTGCTGAGCGTGTGCGGACAGATGACGCTGATGCCGAAAACGCCGGCACACGGCTGAATGATCGGACCGCCGGCGGCGAGGGCGTGCCCGGTACTGCCGGTCGGCGTCGAAACAATCATGCCGTCGCAGGTGAAAACAGAAACCGGCCTGCCGTTAATCAGCAGTTCAAGGTTTACCACCTGCGATGACCCGCCGAAACCGAGTACCGCATCGTTCAGAATCCGGTATCCGGCGGAACATGTTCCATTCTGATAAACGGAGCAGTGCGCGACAATCCGGCGGTCTGTTTCAAAATTTCCGGCAGCGGCGGCTTCCAGTGCGGTTTCGATTTCATCTTCACCGACGCCGGTAAGAAAGCCGAGACTGCCGAGATTTATACCGAAAACCGGAACGCCGGCACCGTTCAGAATTTTTGCACCGAACAGCACCGTACCGTCGCCGCCGAGCGCAAACAGCACATCAACGGTTCCAGCGAACTGATCGAATTCAATCACTGCGGCCGCCGGCAGGTAAGCGGCCGTTTGTTGGTCGGCATAAAGCTCAAGATCCAGCTCCGCCGCTTTCCGGCTGAGCCGTTCAAACACGTCGGCGGCGCGCGGGCGTTTCGGATTCGCTATAATACCGATTTTTTTCATAAAATTTTAAGTCAAACGTCTCAAAGTCGCAGGTCGAAAATCAGTTGTATTAAACCCTATAGACCCGAGACTTTTGACATTTAGACTTTCGACCGTTAGACTTTGACCATTTCCCATTTCCGGCACAAGCACTTATTTTACAGGAGAAGCAAAACTGCATCTGTGTTCTTGTCGTACCACAGGGATCATGTTTAACTTTCTAACTATGTTAGCAAAACGGATTATTCCCTGTTTGGACGTGGCCGGCGGTCGTGTGGTAAAAGGCATCAACTTTGTGCAGCTCCGTGACGCCGGCGATCCGGTTGAATGCGCGAAGGCATATCAGGAGCAGGGCGCCGATGAATTAACACTGCTTGACATCGCCGCAACGAACGACGGGCGCGATACAATGGCTGATATTGTCCGGCGTGTTGCCGAACAGATTTTTATGCCGCTGACGGTCGGCGGCGGCATCCGTACCACGGCCGATGTACGCCGGTTGTTGAACGCCGGTGCCGATAAAGTTTCGTTTAATTCGGCGGCGGTGAATCATCCTGAAATTTTAAACCGGTGTTCTGAACAGTTCGGCAGTCAGTGCACCGTGCTGGCGATCGACGCGCGCCGGAATGAACACGGCTCATGGACGGTGTATACACACGGTGGACGCACGCCGGTTGATCTTGATGTCATCGTCTGGGCGCAGGAAGGAGTCGCGCGCGGCGCCGGCGAAATCCTGTTAACCAGTATGGACGCTGATGGAACGAAAAACGGATACGACCTGAAACTTACGCGCGCGGTTGCCGAAGCAGTCGGTGTGCCGGTCATTGCCTCCGGCGGCGCCGGAACGTTACAGCACATGGTCGACGCCGTCACCGAAGGTAAAGCCGACGCCGTACTCGCCGCCTCCATTTTTCATTTCGGTGAATTCACCATTCGCGAAACCAAAGAATATATGCGCTCCAAAGGCGTCGTTGTGCGCTTGTAACGAAGAGTTGGAATATAGTTTTCTTTTTTATCTTTTTTTGGATGCATGAGGAAAGTGGAGTTCGGGAGTAATGCTGTCGGTTGGCACATTGAATGTTGCTGTGTGATGAGGACGAGAAAATGAGCAGAGAGATTGAAGAGGGTTTGAAGCTGGAGCTGGACTGGAATAAGCTGGAAAAAGCAGTGGCGGGAACAAAGGGAATTATTCCGGTGGCGGTGCAGCATGCGGACACAAAAGAAGTAATTCTGATTGCGTACATTAATCAGCTGGCATTCGAAGAATCGCTGAAACGCCGGATGCTGGTGCTGTGGAGTTCGTCGCGCCAGGAGCTTTGGATTAAAGGGCTGACCTCCGGCGAAACGTTTGAACTGCTGGAAGCGCGCGTGAATTGCGAACAGAATTCGCTGCTGTTTATTGTGCGACCGAATCGAGGCAATATCTGTCATACAAAAAACAGATCCGGTGCGCCGCGCAACTGCTATTACCGCCGGATTAATTTCGATACACTCGAACTCGAAAATATTGATCCATAATTTAAAACCCCGGAAGACACGGAATATGCCGAACCGGATTTTGTGTTTTCAGTGTATTCCGTGGTTCAAAGAATCACCGCCGGCATTTTTATGAACAAATCTGCGTTATTGCGTGCTGTGGTTGCTGAACTCGAACACGATCTGATTCGTCAGCAGGAAGCCAATAAACAAGCCTCTGCCGGCGCGACGGATTCGGAAACGCGTGCCGAAACAAAGTGGGATACGTGCGGGCTGGAGTCGTCCTATATCGCGCGCGGTCACGCATTGCAGTTTAAGGCGCTGGCCGGTGCACTGGATGATTTACGGACGTTTGTGATTCCGGCGTTTAATGATTTTCCGATCGGCACCGGCGCGCTGGTTGAGGTTGAAATGAGCGGCGAGCGGATGGTTTGTTTTCTGCTGCCGTGCGCCGGTGGAACAGAAATCAGTTTTGCCGGCACGGCTGTTTCTGTGATTACGCCGGAATCGCCGATCGGTGCATCGCTGATGGGAAAACGGCAGGGAGAAATGTTTTCGTTCCGTGCCGGGATGACCGGCAAAATCTTATCAGTTCGTTAAACCGGATTCCGGCGGGTTTCCGGCGTTCTTTTTTTATTCCTTATTGGACAAGCGCCGCCGGTTTCCGTACTCTTTGCCCGATATGAGTTTGAAACAGGATGGCGGTTTTTGGGCAGGATTTATTGCGATTTCGGCGCTGCTGGCAGTGACGGGCTGTTCAACGCTGGCGCGGCCGCACACAGAAACCCGGCGCGGAAGTTATATTTATGTAAATCCGTTCAGCTATAAACCGGCGAATCCGGCGGAGCATTTGCGTTATGCCGAACAGCTTCGTGATGCAGGGAAGCTGCGCAAAGCGACCAAAGAATTTGAAATCATTGTTAAACGCTGGCCGGACAGCATGGAAGCGGCGGCGGCGCAGCGTGCACAGGCGGATACGCTGCATGAGCGCGGGAAAAATAAAAAAGCGTTTAAAGAGTATGAAGAACTGATCGCACAATATTATACCGGCATCAAAAATTATGACGGTGTACTCGAGCGGCAGTTTGATATCGCGCAGCACGAACAGGAACGCAAACGGATGCGCTGGCTGTTCGGCGGCTTCCGGGCGCCGGAGCGTGCGGTGCCGTTTTATGAATCAATTTTAAAAAATGCGCCGCAGTGGGATCGTGCACCGGAGGTGCAATACCGGATCGGTCAGGCATATCAGCGCAACGAAGAGTATGAAATGGCGGTGGTCGCATATTCCACGGTGGAATTCCGTTATCCGCGCAGCCCGTACGCCGAAAAGGCGGCGTATGCCAAAGTTCAAACCTACCGCGAACTGGTGAAGTCAGTCCCGTACAGCGTCGATATTCGCGAGCAGGCGCAGATCGCCGCTGCCATGTTTCCCGGGCTTTATCCGGACTCCGGACATATCGCGGAAGTGACTGTTTTTGCTGATGAACTGCGCGATCAAGAGGCGCGGTATACTTATCAGGTCGCTGAGTTTTATGAGCGCATTCCGCGTCCGGCACGCACTGATTCGGCCGTGCTTTATTATCAGAAAACGGTGGATGAATTCGGCGGCACACCGTCCGCCGGCGCTGCCGTTGCGCGGCTGAGCGAACTGCATTCTACACAGCATCCGGCGGTCCGTCCGTCGGCAAAACCGGCTGATGCAGATGTAATGAGCGTTGAGTCCATTATTGCCGATCTGCGTACGCCGGCGGTAACTCCGGTACAAGTATTCTCGGCGGACGAAGGCGCCGGCGTTGCCGGCGGCATGCGTGCCGCTGATATGCGCGCCAAGAGAAAATCCAGCGCAACTGCCGCAGCCGGACTGTCCGGACCGGTCACGGCGGCGCCGCTGCCGCAGCGTTTTTCGAATGAGCAAGGTGCGGTAGAGGTAACGGCCGACCGGATGGAATACCGCGGAGAACTGCTGATTGGCGACGGCAATGTTGCGGTGCAGCAGGAGGGGGCAAGCCTGCAGGCGGATCACGTTACAGTGAATCCGGAAACCGGCGAAATTATTGCCGCCGGCAATATACTCATGTTGCGCGGCAACGAGCGCTGGGAGGGGCATGAGCTGACGTACAATTATAAAACACGCGAAGGTTCGTTCGGCAATTCAATGATGTATTTTGAACCGGCATACATTACCGCCGGGAAAACCGAACGGCTTTCAACCAATGAATTTATGCTGCATGACGTGGTGATGACAACGTGCGAAGGCGATAACCCTGTTGTATACGCCCGCGCCAAAGAGGTTTACGTGATTGACGAAAACAAACCGAGCGGCGCGTTTATCAAGGCGAAGCACGTTACGTTTTTCGTCGGTCCGGTACCGGTGTTTTATACGCCGGTCTGGCAGCGCCATCTCGGTGAGCGCATCTTCTCATTTGCTGTCGGCGCAAGCGGGCGGATGGGCGCATACATCATGAGCCGCGCCGAGCTGCATCCGGCCGACTGGCTGAAAACAAATACACATCTTGATCTTTATTCGAAACGCGGCATCGGTGCCGGACAGGACTTCCGGTGGGCGACACCGCACGGCGGCGGCGGAATTAAAACGTATTACATCAGCGACGGTGACTGGAAAGATTCCGACGACTCCGCTGATGAACGCCGCTGGAAAGATTCTGACCGCTATCGCGTGAAGATATATCATAACGAACAGATTGACGATGAAACATATATTGCGGCGCAATTGAATTATCTGAGCGATCCTGATTTTCTCGACGACTTTTTTAATGATGAATACCGGCACGAAGTAAATCCCGAAAATTATGTTGTCGTGCAGCGCTCCACTGAACGCTATTCGCTCGGCGCGCGTTTCGACCGGCGGATGAACGATTTTTATACCACGGTTGAACGCATTCCGCATGTGACATACGACCGGTATCGCGCCCGGGTCGGCGACACACCGCTGTATTTTCAGAGCGAAAATACCATCGGGTTTTATGAAAATCTGAATGCAAAAACAATTAATCCGCCGCTGATTCCGAATAATCGCAGTGCGCGCTTTGACACCTACAACCAACTGTTAATGCCGCTGCGCTTTTTCAATTTTCTGAATATTACGCCGCACACCGGCTATCGTGGAACATGGTACAGCGAAACCGCCACCGGGAAATCCGATTCGCACTTCCGGCACCTGTTTGAAATCGGCGCGCTGACGTCATTCAAGGCGTATAAAACGCTGACTGATCAAAGCGGATTTTTCGGCACCGGCATGCGCCATGTGTTTGAACCGTACATTGATTATCTTTACCGTACCGAACCCGGATTGCGCGGAACGCGTACGCGCCGCCCCGATCTTTATCATTACGATGAAATCGATGAACTGGACGAACGGAATGAAATCCGCTTCGGTGCGCGCAATCTGCTGCAAACCAAACGCGGAGATCAGCGCATTGCGAACTTTTTTGATCTTGATCTGTACACCAGCTACCGCTTCGATCCGCAATACGACTCTCACTGGCAGCGGGAAGAATATAAATTCGGTCCGCTCACCGGCGATCTCGAATTAAATATCACAGATAATTTTTATATTAAAGGCAATGTGGAGTACGACTGGCATGAACGCGAGCTTTCACCGGCGAATATTCGCACCGTATTTGTTACCGCCGACCAAAGTGAATATTCATTCAGCTATCGCTACCGTGACAGTGATTATTATCCGTTGAATGAAGAAGAGTTCAAGCGGTCACTTTTCGAAGCCCGTGCGCTCCTGTTTCCGAACAGTAAATGGTCATTCGATTTCCTCGTGCGCTACGATGGACATCATGACGAATGGGAAGACCGCCGGATTGTCGTGAATCATCGGTTTAACTGCGTTACGATGGGCGTTGGTTACCGGTGCGATGAAGACGATGAACATGAATTCTGGGTACAGTTCTGGCTGAACGCGATTAAAGGCACACCGATCAAACTGTAGCAGCACTGAAAAACTGTCCGGTTAATACATCCGGTCTTACAGATTACTGACTGGAATGTCGGCGGTTTTGTTTAGCATAACAATAACAAGGCGCTCGCGCCGGCGGCGCCGGTAAAACACGGAGCAGGCATCCCCGTTCGCCCTTTTTCGCAGTGAATTGAGCAGACAGGTTTTGTTCTTTGACAAAATTTCGCGCTTTTACTTATTATATCCGCATGAGCACAGATCCTTTTCATTTGAACCGCACCGTACATCTCGCGCGCCGCGACGCTCTTTACGAGAAAGCCGTTCGCCGCATTCTCCATATCTCGGTGCGTAAATGTCCGCAGGAACAATGTCAACTCGCCAACGAAGCGTTTTATCTGTTAACCGAAGCGCACCGGCACGCCGAAATTGCCAATCTTGCCGGAAAAACATCCACACAAAGTAAACTGTTTGAGCAGGTGCTCGGCACACTGATCGACAACACGCAATCACTCTCCCGCATGCTGCGCCGGCGTTTAGTCTTTGGTCACAAAGACAATCATCTTAACCGGTTTTTCGGAGCACCGGAAATCGGTGAAAAAGTCAGCAGCCATTATATCCGTTGCGCCGGACTTATTCTGCGCGGGTTAAAAAACATTGTTCACAGTGCGGAAACACCGTTTAAGGAACTGAGTAAAACCAGCATTGCAAAAATGACTTCGGTGGATAAAGCGCGCTATGAAAAAGCGTATACTCATTTCTTCGAGCTCGCCGACAGCGAAGCCGCCGCTGCTGCAGAGCGGCAGTAAAACAGATGGTTATGCTTGTGATAAAAACAAAAACCGCACTCATTGTGCCGTGTTGAAGATTATGGGACTGTACGACAGAGATTATATGAGAGCGCCGCAAACACGGCCGGCACCATCACGTAAGCCGTCATTCTGGCAGCGGCTGCGGTTCCGCCTCTGGCTTTTTTGCCGGCGCCGGTAAAATTTTACCGGCGCAGATTTTATTCAGGAATAAAGAGTTTTTGTCCGACGGAAAGGACGTTTGGATTTTTAATTTTGTTCGCGTCGATAATGGCTTGAGTGGTGACGGTGTATGCTTTGGCAATGGTTGACAGTGTTTCACCGGGGCGGACAATGTGTTCATAGCCGTACGCACTGGTTTTTCCGGGACTTGATGACGGTGCGGGCTGTGCGGTTTTTAACTGACGCTCCAGTTCGCCGGTGACATTGGCAATGATCTGGCGTTTATCGGCTTCACTTTTCTGTTCAATCGCGGCGCAGCGCGCGTCGAACTGCATGCGAATCGCATCGATGTCCTGCCGCATCTGACTGATTTCGAATTCGAGATTTTCCATCCGCCCGTTCAGCCGGTTCATATTGGCCTGGGCAATCCGCCGTTCTTCGGTTTGCGCGGCATAATTAGATCGAGACTGCGGTGTTTGAAGGGTCTGACAGCTAGAAATGAGCAGCACGGCCGGAATGAGCAGAATTTGTTTTTTCATGAGAGTTCTCCTGTGAGGGTTACGGTTTCCAAAGATATAAAAACTGCGATGAATTGATTTTAATTTCCGGCAGAACCGGACGTGCGCGCACACTGAACAGCAATGTTTCCAGCAGACTGCGCGGCGCTTCGTAGCGGATGATTTTTAATGCGCCGGTATCCAGCAGCGCTGCAGTGTGTGCTACCGCATCGTCCCAGTAGCCGATGCTGTCGATCAGTCCTTTATTCAAGGCTTCACCCGCTGAAAAAATCCGTCCGTCGAACAGTTCCGGATTGCCGGCGCGGTCAAGTCTGCGCGCTTCGGCGACGAGTCCGGCAAAACGGTTTTGCATGTCGTCGATCAATCCTTGCAGAATTGCGAGCTGATTTGCATCCACCGGCTTAAACGGATTGAGCATGTCCTTATTTTCACCGGAGCGGATTGTGACATCGGAGATACCGAGTTTTTCAGACAGCGGTTGAAAATTGATCGACTGCATAATCACACCGACCGATCCGACCACCGCCGTTGGCTCCGCTACAATCCAGTCCGCCGCCATCGCCGCATAATATGCGCCGGACGCGCCGAGATCGCGAATGAACACAACCACGCGCCGGTCAGGGCGGCTGTCGCGGAAACGGTGCAGCGCATTGTAAATCTCATCGCTCGGCGTTACACCGCCGCCGGGGGAGTTAACTTCCAGAATAATGGCGCGTACATGTGAATCGCGTTCGGCGGCACGGATTTGAATCAGTGCATTGCCAACCATGTCAAACCGCGAACTGAACAGGCCTTCGTCCTGCGGCCGCAAAATGATACCATCGAGAAAAATGCGCGCGGCCTTCACATCGCCGCTGCCGTACGACCACACTTCGGTCAGCTTCGGCGCTTCGTCCACTGGATAATTTGCCGTTGCCGGCGTACACGCCTGCCGTGCACACGTTCCCGCCAGCAGCAGAAACAGCACAACAATCACCGCCCACAGTTTCCAGTTTTTTTTGCAACGTTTCATGACGTTAATGTAAAAGCGCGCGCCGCCGAAATCCAGAACTAATCCATAACGAGTAATGCATGAAAAATCCACCGCGCCGGTGGTTAAAGTAGAAAATTATGACTTGAAAAAGTCGAGGTATTGAATAAAAAAGAGAGAATAATGCAGGCTGATGTCTGTCGACAGGATGTTTGAATACAGGAGGAGAGTTTATGATCAACGTTGACGGTTTGATCAAACGCTTCGGTGCGCGCACGGCGGTGGACGGCGTATCGTTCGAAGCGGAACAGGGAACCGTGCTGGGATTTCTCGGCCCGAACGGTGCCGGAAAAACCACCACTATCCGGATGATCGCCGGTTTTTTAATGCCGGACGCCGGGCGGATTGATGTGGCGGGAATTGATGTAACGGTGAATCCGGTTGCGGTGCAAAAGCGCATCGGTTACATGCCGGAAACTACGCCGTTATACGAAGACATGCCGGTCGCCGGTTTTTTAAAGTTTCTGGCGGAAGTGCGCGGGCTGAAAGGCGCGGAACGCAACCGGCGCGTGGATGAAATTCTGGAGCGCTGTTCACTGGCGCCGGTGCGGAATCAGACAATCGGCACACTGTCGAAAGGATACCGCCAGCGCACCTGTTTTGCGCAGACACTGCTGCATGATCCGGATATTCTGCTGCTCGACGAGCCGACGGAAGGGCTTGATCCGAATCAAAAACAGGTCGTGCGCGATATGATCCGCAACATGGCGGCGGATAAAGTGATTATGCTGTCAACGCATGTGCTCGAAGAGGTGGAAGCGATCTGCACGCGCGCGATTATTGTCAGTAACGGAAAAGTTGTAGCGGACGGAACGCCGGCGGAACTCAAAAAGCAAAGCCGGTGTTACAATGCCGTAACACTCACTGCCGACGGCGCTGAAATTTTTGCAACGCTGCAGAAAATTCCGGCGGTGGAACGCGTCGAATCCATTGCGGACGGCTGCTTCACCGCGTTTCCGAAAAACGGCGAATCCATCGCACCGGAAATCCTTGCCGCCGCACAGGCGAACGGCTGGAAACTCGCCGGAATTAAAGTGGATGCAGGGCGGCTCGACGATGTGTTCCGTCAGCTGACAGTGACCGAAGATGCGCAGCAAAAAGAGGTGGCGTAATGAAAGAATCAACCAGTCATGTTCTGGCGGTGTTAAAGCGCGAATGGAAAAGCTACTTTGATTCGCCGGTCGCTTATGTATTCATTATCATTTTTCTGATGCTCGCCGGATTTTTCACATTTGCAGTGTCGCGTTTCTTTGAAGCGGGACAGGCGGATCTGCGCGGATTCTTTATGTGGCATCCGTGGCTTTATATGATTCTTGTACCGGCGGTGGCGATGCGCCTGTGGGCGGAAGAACGCCGGTCCGGCACGATCGAGCTGCTGTTTACCGTTTCGGTCACACCGTGGCAGGCGATTCTCGGAAAATTTTTTGCCGCATGGCTCTTCCTGATTCTCGCGCTCGCGCTGACGTTTCCGGTGGCGCTGACAGCGGCATATCTCGGCTCGCCGGATTTCGGCACAATTGCCGCCGGTTATCTCGGCAGCGCGCTGCTCGCCGGCGCTTATCTTTCCGCCGGAATGTTCACCTCCGCGCTCACGCGCAATCAGGTGATCAGCTTTATCCTCGCGGTGGTCATTGGCATGTTTCTGATTCTCGCCGGCTATCCGCCGGTCACCGATCTGCTCGCGCGTCATGCGCCGGTGTGGGTGGTTGACGGCGTGGCGGCGTTCAGCTTCATGCCGCATTTTGAAACGCTGCAGCGCGGTGTGATCGACGTCCGCGATCTGCTCTATTTTGCGTCCGTCATGATCTTCATGCTTTTCGCGACGCAGGTTGTGCTGAAAAATAAAACGGGAAGATGAAAAACAGTCGAAGGTCTTAAAGTCAAAAGTCTCTGACCTTCGACTTTCAGACTTTCGACTCTAAAAAAGGAGATGACCATGAATTTAAAAAAACTTGGCGGAGCCGCCGGAATACTTCTGCTGCTCGGAATTCTAATTGCGCTGAACGCAATATTCCAGCCGTTGCGTCTGCGCAAAGATGTAACGGAAGATCAGCTCTATACATTATCGGACGGAACCAAGCTGCTGCTCGGCGAACTCAACCGCGATGTGACGCTGAAACTTTATTTCTCAAAAAGCAACGACCGCCTGCCGGTGCCGCTGAAAAATTTTGGCAGCCGCGTACGCGATCTGCTGGCGGAATATAAATCGCGCGGCGGCGGCTGGCTCGTCGTTGAAGAATTCGACCCGAAACCGGATTCTGACGAAGAGGAATGGGCGCGCCGTTACGGATTGCAGGGTCAGCCGCTCGATATGTTCGGCGCCGGCAGTGAACTGTTCTTCGGCATTGTCGCCGTTTCCGGCAACCGCGAAGCGGTAATTCCGATGCTGACGCCCGACACCGAGCCGCGCCTCGAATATATGCTCACGCGCATGATCAGCGAAGTGAGCCGCGACAAAGCCGCGAAGATCGGTTTAATGAGTGCGCTGCCGGTGCAGGGCGCCGGTGCGAAGAATCCGTACATGATGATGGGCCAGCCGCCGCCGCAGCCGGCGTGGTCGATCATCGGCGAAATTGAACGGCAGTCTGAAATTCAAAATCTCGGTATGGACGTTACAGAAATTCCGGCGGACATCGACACGCTGCTCGTTATTCACCCCGCCGGAATTAATGAAGCGGCGCTGTTTGCCATCGACCAGTTTGTGCTGCGCGGCGGACGGCTGTTTGCATTCGTCGATCCAATGTGCATTGCGGCGCAGGAAAATATGCCGCCGGAAATGCAGCAGTACGGCATGCCGCCGCCGCAAATCGCCTCTGATCTCGATACGCTCGTTCAGGCATGGGGGTTAAAAATGACCACCGGCCAGCTCGCGTGCGACGAATCCGCCGCAACGATGCTGAACGCCGGTAACGGACGCGCCATGCGCAACGCCGCGTGGCTTTCGTTGCGCGCGCCGCACATGAATCAGGATGAAGTTGCCACGTCGTCGCTCGGCGATATGATGCTGCCGTTTGCCGCCGCATTTCAGGGTGACGGACTTGAATCGCTGGAAGTCACTACGTTACTTCATACCGCGAACGATGGTTTTCTTGTCAGCACCTACGAAGCGCAGATGGGGCAGATCCGTCCGCCGGCGCTGAAACAGCAGCTTGCACTCGCGGTTCGGCTACAAGGTAATTTTAAAACGGCATTTCCGGACGGAAAACCGGCACCGGAAAATTCTGACGATGAAGAAAACCCTGCCGCATCGGAATCCGAACATCTTGTTGAAAGTGCGAAACCCGGCGTTGTTGTCCTCGTCGGCGATGTCGATATGCTCACCGACCGCATCGCGATGCAGGCGCTCAACTTTTTTGGTCAGCAGATTATGCAGCCGCGCAATAATAATTTTGCGTTCGCCATGAATCTGACCGAACAGATGACCGGCAGCGAAGCGCTGATCGGACTGCGCAGCCGCGGTTCGTTCGACCGCCCGTTTGACCGCGTGCTTGATCTTGAAAAGCAGGCGCAAATCAAATGGCAGGCCGAAGAGCAGCGGTTGAACGAAAATCTGCAGCAGACGCAAATGCGGCTGAATCAGCTGCAGCAGGCGCGTGACGACGGACAGCAGTTGATCATGACGCCGGAGCAGGCAGCGGAAATTAAAAAATTCCGCGAAGAGGTTTTCCAGACGCAGCAGTCGCTCAAAGAAGTGCGGAAAAATCTGCGGAGCGATATTGAGCAGCTCGGTACGCGGTTGAAGTTCATCAACATTGCCGGCGTTCCGCTGCTCGTTGCGCTGTTCGGAATTTTTTACGGGTTAAAGTTAAGAAAGAGGTAAAAGTCAAAAGTCACAGGTCTGAAAGTCCAAAGTCCCGACTTTTGACCTTTGACTGTCAGACTTTCGACAAAGGAAAAATTATGAACTCTAAAAATTTTTTTCTGATGGTGGTTGTGCTGGCGGTACTCGCCGGAATTGCAGTCTGGCAGCGTAAGGATTCTACGTCGCGCCATGAAAAAACGCCGGCGGAATCAACGCTGCTGGCCGGTGCAGATCTGAATGCGATTGACCGCATCGAAGTGTCAGACAGTTCCGGCGCCGCAACCGTTGTTAAAAAAGACGGTCGCTGGGCGGTTGAATCGCTTTATGATTACCCGGCGGATTTCAGCAGACTCGCCGGCGCGCTGCGCGCGGCGGCGGAAGTAAAAACCGGTGCGCCGGTGCGCACCAAAAACGTTGATGCGGCGGAATTCGGTTTGAACGCCGGCGCGAAAAAAATTGTGCTGAAAACCGGCGATCAGACCGCGGCGGAAATTATCGTCGGCGCGCGGCGCGAAGCATCGTCCACCGCCGGCTGGGCAAATCAGTATTTCATTACGAAAAGCGGCGGCGATTCCGTTTTTCTGGTGGATTACGATTTCCGGCCGTTTGCCGGAAATTCTGCGGAGTGGATGAATAAAGAGCTGCTGCGTGTTCAGTCCGGCGATGTGGTTGCGGTGAAAACCGGCGACGTTGAGCTGAAAGAGGAGAGCGGCACATGGACGCTCGCCGGTCTGGATTTAGAAAAAGAAAAACTGCAAACGTCTGAGGCCAACCGGATGCGCTCGGCAATGCAATATTTAAACTGCACCACCGTCGCTGATCCGGCGGCTGAATTTTCTGTCGACAGCGAATACACTGCCAAAACCAAAGACGGCTTCACCTACACTGTAAAAACCGGCACGGAAGCGGACGGCGGACGTCTGATGCAATTGGCCGTTGAATACGTCGCACCGCCGGCGCCTGCAAAGCCGTCCGGCGATGATGCAGATCAGGCGGCAGCGTTCGATCGTGCCGAATCCGAATATCATTTAACAGTTGAAGCCAATACTCATAAAGCAGCGGAGCTGAACGCTAGGCTCTCCGGCTGGACGTATGTCGTCAGCACCTATTCCGCCGACGCCTTTCGTCTGACGCGCGACAAGCTGGTGAAAGAAAAAGAACCGGCGGCAGCGGAAAATTTGGCGGAATAAATTTAGTTATTAACGGGTTATAGCTTCTTTACACTGTCGCGGCTGCAGAGAACCGGTGCGAGATGTATGGATTGCAGCGGGCGATCCGGTGATTCTATCCGGTTAACTAATAATTCAACCGCCCGTGAAAACACCAGTTCAAACGGTTTGTCGACGGCGCTGATCGGCGGGTTCGTATGTTCAAACGAGGGGAGATCTAACTCCATCGCGATGAGTGATATATCCTCAGGAACCGAGCGGCCTGTTTCAATAATTGCTTTATAAGCGCCTAATGTAATGTGTCCGTCACCGCCGATAATGGCGGTGATGTCCGGATGTTTTTCCAGTAGGTGGAGTGCGGCATTCCGTCCGGGATTCCACGGAGCGTCAAAATCGAGATGCATCGGGTCAACGGTTTCTTTTATCATACTGTTGTACGACTGCCCGATCTGCTTCATGGCGAAATCGATTCCCTTTTTACGGGCGATAAAAGTTTGGTTATCCGATTCATTGCCAATCAATCCGATTTTCCGGTGCCCCATCTGGATGAGATGATTTGTGGCGATCTGTCCCATGGAAAATCCATCGGCTGTTACACTGTCCATGCCGAGTTCTTCAAATTCGGCCAGCGCCTGAATGCACGGAATACCGGACGGCAGATTTCTTTGGATTGATTCTATGTAACAGCGTGCAGGAGGTGTCTGGAGGATGATTCCGGAGATGTATGGGCTTGAAATGGTTTTTAAAATATCAATCTGTCCTTCATATCCTGTAGAAGAGGCTTCGATGACCAGCCGGTAATTTTTTGGCAGGCTTCCCCGGGTTGCCCGGATAATTCGTGGCACCTGTTCCAGCTCCGCCGAGGAGAGGACCAGTGCAATGCTTTTCAGCGGCAGCGTATCCGCCACAAACACGCCGGATTTCGGTACGCTCCTGAGATACCCTTCGAACGACAGCGTGCGCAGCGCCAGTTTAATAATTCCGATACTGACGCCGAAATGTTCCGCCAGATCCTGCATGCTGGGCAGTTTTTTTCCGGGGGAAAGTTCTTTGGCTTCAATTTTCCGGCGCAAGATGTGTTCAATCTGGCGAACCTTCGGGACTGGAGATGCTCGATCTATTTTTAAACGGTTCATAATTTTGCAATACTTGCTGGAAAACGGATATCCTTATAATTTCATTTCAACAGGTTGTCGCCAAGTTCATTGCGAGCTTTTTCAGCGGGCCGGTCAATTTCCGATTCAACCGCCGGAAATTCAGTGCGCCGGTCAATCTGTTCGCCGGGATCGACGATAATATCATACAGCGCTTTGCCGGTGCGGCTGTCGGTTGGATATGAACAGTAACCATCGCTGCCGGCGGGTACGCTGGTATAATCGCGGTAGGCGTGCGGAAAAATCAGTTTCCACTGATCCTGAATAACGGCGCGCAGTTCGTTCGGCTTATAATAGTAATACAGATTTTTGCGCGGCGACGCTGGGTTTGTTCCGGCGAGCAGCGCTGAAATATCAAACCCGTCGAGCGGTTTTTCCGGCGCCGGCGCGCCGGCCTGGGCAATAATCGTCGGCAACAGTTCCATGGATGAAACCAGCTCATTGCACACCGTTCCGGCGGGAATAGCGCCGGGACGGCGCATAATCGCCGGCACGCGGATTCCGCCTTCCCACGCTGTACCTTTGCCGCCGCGCAGGCCGTGACATGTGCCGGCGTGATTGCCGAAACTCAGCCACGGACCGTTATCGCTGGTAAAAATGACCAGCGTGTTTTCTTCCAGCTGATGCTCTTTGAGTTTTTTGATGATCTCGCCGACCGACCAGTCGATTTCCATCATCACATCGCCGTACAATCCCTGTTCGCTTTTGCCTTTGAACTTTTCCGAAACACCGAGCGGAACGTGCGGCATGGAGTGTGCGAAATAGAGGAAGAACGGCGCGTTATGATTACGGTCAATAAAATCCAGCGCGCGTTCGGTGTAGCGCGTCGTCAGCATGTCCTGCTGTTCGAGTGTGGAAATAATTTCAACCGGCGCGCCGCCGTCGTACAACGGCAGCGGCGGCCATTTACCGGCGCCGGAATTTTCTCGCGTCGGCGTACCGTCGAACTCCACCGGCCACATATCATTGGAATAGGGCAGTCCGAGCCATTCGTCGAAACCGTGATGCAGCGGCAGCTGTTCCGGCCGGCTGCCGAGATGCCATTTGCCGACCATGCCGGTGGCGTAGCCGGCGGTTTTCAAAATGCCGGCGATCGTTTTTTCGGATTCCGGCAGTCCGATTTCATCCCACGGCATCAGCGCACCGTCGATGCCCATGCGGTTGTGATAGCGTCCGGTGAGAATCGACGCCCGCGATGCGGAACAGACGCCGCTGGTGACATGAAAATTTGTAAACTGGATGCCTTCCGCTGCCAGCCGGTCAATGTTCGGCGTCTTCCAGCCGACAGCGCCGAACGCGGAAATATCGGAGTAGCCCATGTCGTCAGTGAGAATTAAAACAATATTCGGCGGGGTCTGCATCTGCGGGATTTCTGCATCTGTTGCTGGAAAGTTCATTTTGGCAGGATAAAATATCATGTATGTTATACAAGAAAAAATAATATGAAATAATCGTTGAAATATTAAAAAACTAGGATAACATAGTTGGGAAATTTGAAAATAAAGGAGTTTGTGATAATGAGGGTTGTGATTGGAAAATCACTGTTCATGGGGGCGGTGCTGGCGGCGTTATCGGTTCAAGCGGTTGCGCTTGGCGTGTCGGTTTCTTCGCCGGAAAAAGTGGTGATCCGCGCCGGATTTTCCGAACCCGTGCCGTACAGTCCGTATGTGCTGGGAGTAAATCCTCATTTCACCAGACGTCCTTATGATTTTTCGCATCAGGAATGTTTCCGGTTGACGAAAGAGTCCGGTGCGACATTTATGCGCTTCCCCGGCGGAACCATGGCGAATTTTATAAACTGGGACACCGGCACGTTTGTTGACGATAAAACTGTGGCGCGTATTGCGCCCGCATTTAGCGGTCAGGTAAAAGACTGGCGCAAGGATATGGAAAACTATCATCCGCACGGTGAAACGGTGGATGAATTTATGGACGCGCAACGGGGACTTGGGATCAACAATACCTCCTGGGTTTTAAATCTGCTGACCGGTAGTCCGGAGCAGAGCGCCGCATGGCTGCAGTATTGTATTGATAAAGAGTATCCCGCCGAATACTGGGAACTTGGCAATGAATATTATCTGAATCCCTATCGCAGTCATTATCCGACGGTGGATGATTTTATTGCAGACGCCAAACGCCATTCGCAGGCGATGAGAGCCGTGAAGGCAGATGTGAAACTCGGCGTGCTGGCATCCGGTTTCCGGCATGTGAAAAATGAAAATCCGGAAGCGGATGATTTCTGGGTAACGGATAATCCGAATGCGCAGTGGAATATCGCTGTTTCAAAAGAGTCGTTTTATGACGCAGTGGTGATTCATGACTATCTGGTCACGCCGCAACTGTTTGCGCATTTGACGGAAACTGAGGCGTATACCTATCTCATGTCACGCAATCCGGTGGAATTTTCAAAGCTGATTGCATACTATCAAAAACTGTTTCCGGGCAAACCGCTCTGGCTGACAGAGTGGAACATTCATCCAATTCCGTTTTTCACGAATTTGAAAAATCAGGGACTGTCCGATCAGGACCGGACGAAATTTATTCACACCAAAACGCTGGCGCACGGATTGTATCTGGCGGACTGGCTGCTGCATGCGCTGAAATATCCGGAGACGGTTGAAATGGCGCATCTGCACGTGCTGGCGGCACCGTTTTACTGGGGCATGTTTTATGTGCAGCAACCGGAAGAAAAACATTTGGACGATCCGTTTGTGCAAACCATTTCATTTGAGGTTGTAAAACTTTTCAGCGAGGCATTTCAGTCCGCCGGAAAACTGACCGTGTGCGAAATTTCCGGCGCGCCGGAAATGACCGGTGAACTGGATTTCGGCAGTGAATCATTTCCGGCGGTGATCGGCGCCGCGTTTCCCGGCGAACAGAAAACGGCGCTCATTCTGTTGAATAAATCCCTGTCGGACCAGCTGGCGGAAATCCGGTTGAACGGCTTTTCCGGCGCGAAAGCACGGCTGAAAGTGTTGACTGCGCCGGAACTGATTGAGGGGTGGGGCACCGTTAAAAAAGTCGAAACAAAATACGGCGTAGATTCGGTATTTAACGGGAAATATGAAGTGTATGAAAAAGAGATCGCGCCTGCATCGTTTACGCTTCCGGCGCATTCGCTGTGTTTAATCATAGTTGAATCCGGCGACGGACAGTAAGCGAAGCGGGCAGAGGAAAAACTGGAAAAACAAAAGGAGGCAGCAATGAGTAAGAGAGTTCGTTTAACAGCAGTCGCGGCGATTTTCGGCGCGTATTGTGCATCAGCCAATGTGGTTGATTTCAGCACCTATTCCGCCGGGTCAATTTCGACCGTAAGCGGATATGATTTAGTGGTCATCGACGGCAGCGGCACCGCCAGTGCATCCATCGTAGATGACGGTTCCGGAGTTAATGTTTTGCGGTTAAGCTCAGGTGGCCACGGCTCTGCCGTTGCCATGCTCGGGTCAAAACAGATATTCAATTTAGCCGATGAATGGTCGGTCTCAGCCGATTTTTCTATCAATTCTGTTTCGGGTAATGGACCGCTTTCATTTGGAATATACAATGCGGCGGTGGTGGATGCCGATGGACTGGCCAGCGGGGAGGCGTCCATTGCCTCCGGAGACGCCGCGACATCACGCATGGCCATGCAGATGACGGTTCGCCCAACTGGGGCATACTCATTCAGCTACGTTGACGCCGGCGGCACGAGAAGAGAACCCGGTTCGGCTTACAGCGGTTCTGTTAACGGCAGCACACGGTATACGGTTACGTTTGAGTGCGATGGCGTAAATCTGGTTGCAACACTTTCTGACAGCTCCGGCACGGAATTAAAAACTTTGTCGCAATCCGTGACAGCGCTGGGTCCGAATGTTTCCGGGGATGCATTGAAATTTGCATTCGGTGACACGATGAATAACAGCACATCAGGCTATGATATTGATGTTTACAAAATTACCACCATTCCGGAACCGGCTACAATCAGTCTGTTTATTATTGCATCGTGCGTCGGACTTGCCGGCCGGAAATGGATTCAGAAATAAAATATAATACCACCGGTATTTAGCTTTCAGGAGAATATGAATGAAAAAGAATCGTCAGGTTGGATTATTTTTTTCTCTGCTTTTAGCCGGAATTTCTGTTTCCGGCGCGCCGGTGGATTTCAGTAATTATACCGCCGGAAAAATTGCCTCGTCCGGTACATTCACCACAAATCTATTGGACGCAACAGGCAATGCTTCCGGATTCGTTTTAAAAGGCGGTGGATCATTTCAACTGTCCATTGAGGACAGTGCCGGAAAAAAATGTGTCCGGTTGAATTCAAGGAATTCAGTGGCGGCGGCTTTGATTGCTTCAGAAAAACCGCTGGCGCTCAGCGATAACTGGAAAATTACCGTTGAATTTTCGGTGAGCAGTCCGGCTCCGTCTGGCCCATTATTGTTTGGCTTATATCGCACTGGCACCGCAGATAAAAAAGGCGCTTATATCAGCGATGCAGTGCTGCCGGGCGGTTCGGACAAAGACGGCAGTAAGGCGGTCGTGGCGATGCAATTGGTGATTCGTCCGTCCGCTCAGTTTGCATTCAGTTTTATCGATAAGAGCAATGTTCCTCGGCAACCGGGTCACGGTCTGCAAGGCGACATCACCGGCAAAACAAACTATTGTATTAAGTTCGAATGCAATGGAACTGCCATTATCGCTACGTTGCGGCAGGCAGGCGGAAAAGTGCTGGACGGGAATCAAATAAAAATTTCTGATATCGAAGCCAGAGTCGGGCAGACCGTGGAGTTTGCCGCCGGAGATATTATCAACAATTCAACCTCTGGCTGGGATATTGATATTTACAGCATTGAACTCCTCACAAAATAAATCCGGCACATTGCCGATGATGCACATGAATTTTAAGTTACCGGAAATTACGTTATGATATGGATGTTCGCTGTGATGACGTTTTGTGCAGTGTGTATTGCACAGGGCGCACTGGTCGATTTTAATTCATATCCGCCGGGAATCCTGTTTGAGGAATCCGTTTCCAGGACCGATCCGTCTAGCGCCAAAGTTTCTGCAAAAACAAAGACGCTGAGTCTGGAGGAAAACGCATTTACGCTGTACGGCTCAACCGGCGAGCTGTCAACCAGTCAAACCGGCACATTAAGCTACGCATTCTCAATCCTGGATGATCTGGATGAAAGCTATCTGCAGATCAGCAGCCGCCGGCAGGCGTCCGGCGGAAATCCGGTGGCGCAGGTCAGTTCAGATTCTCATTTTCTGCTGAAAGACGGGCAGTGGCAGATTACGTTTTCGGCAGAAAAATATTCCGGTGTTTCAGGGACGGTGTATCTCGGACTTTACGGCGCTTCCGCTATGAGCACCGCCGGCGGTTATTCTCTTAGCCAGTTGCTCAATAATCCGGTGGTATTTTCTCAGATTGAAATCAATTCGTCCGGCGAAATTCTGGTTTCCAGAACAGCATCTGCCGGCGGCAGTCTTGAATATTGGAATGGAAATTCATGGACGTCCGCTCGCGGTACGCTCGGCAAAATTGTGTTAAAAAACAGTTCAAAATATGTGGCAACGTTCGGCATCTCTCAGGCAGGGACGATTTCGTGCGATTTGCGGTCCATTGAAGATGATCAACTTTGTTCTGTAACGTACACAACGGACGATGTCGGCGTCCGGGATAATGTCCGGTTTTCTGCCGGCGACATTGGGAACAATACCGCATTTAACTGGACGTTGAATGTCTTCAGCCTTTCGAGCGGAGAAACGTTTGAGCAAAAGACCGATTCATCATTTCTGTTCACGGTAAACGCAAAAGAAAGTGCGGATGTATTCCGGCTGGTCGTCTTTCCGGACACACAGAATTATGCCAATCACGGCTGGGTTGATCTGCTGGGAAATACCGGTACGCGCGCACCGAATGCTGCCATATTTCCTGTTATGACGGACTGGATTAAAGAGAAAAAAGATGACCTGAAAATTAAAATGGTGGCGCATGTCGGGGATATTGTGAACACAGATTATGCGCCGGAATGGGACGTCGCATCCAACGCGTTTGCCACGCTGGACCAGTCCGGCATTCCGTATGCCGCCTGTCTCGGGAATCACGATATGGGTGTTGAAGTTTATGCTAAAAAAACAGAGACCAACACCTTTTCCTGGGCCACAGCGACCATCCGCAATTCACTCTTCCGCACCTATTTTCCGGAGACACGTTTTCAACAGCATGAATGGTACGGCGGCAGCTTCAGCAACAGCTATTACTGTTATGCCGAAGCGTCCGGCATGAATTTCCTGCTGCTGGCGCTGGATATGCAGCCCGGCGCCGCCGTACTGGAATGGGCGAAAGGAATTGTTGATGCGCACCCCGATCACCGGTGCATTGTGGTTACGCATATCTATTTAAGAAACTATGCATCAGGACGGGACACCCGGAGAGGTAATTACAAGGTCACAGAAAATTCCGGCGAAGATATCTGGCAGAAATTTATTACGCAATGTCCGAATATATTTCTGGTGCTGTGCGGACACGTCAGCGGGGCGCAGGATGTGATTATTTCCGACATTAATCAGGCCGGAAAACCGGTGCATCAAATTCTTACGGATTATTCCGGACTCACCAAAGGCGGCTCCGGATTCATGCGGGTTCTGACGTTTCATCCGCGCCAGAGCAAAATCACCGTGTCCCGGTATTCGCCGTGGCTGGATGCCAAAACAATGACCGGCATGTTGAAGCCCGCGGATCATCCGGATCCGTTGTATTATAAAATGACCGACGAATGAAACCGGCGCCGCAAATCCTGCTGCGCGGGATTGCGGGGCGGTTGAAGAAGTTTCCAGAACAAAACAAACGAAAAGGTTTTTATGAAGAGTGTATTTATCCGCAATGAAAATAATCCGGTGCTGGCGCCGAACGATATGCCGCCGGATGTGATGTATGTGCTGAATCCCGGCGCGGTTAAACATAACGGTGAATATGTTGTGATGATGGACGCCGCCGTGGCGTCCGGTCCGATTGTATTCTGGCTGGCGCGCAGTAAAGACGGTATGAAGTTTACGGTGGATCCGGAGCCGGTGAACTGGCCGGGCTTTGAACCGGGCTATACCGAAAACTGCGTGTACGATCCGCGCATCACCAAAATCGGTGAGGAGTATTTTATCATGTATGCCAGCGCATCGGATGAATACGGTATCAGTCTCGGTCTTGTAAAAACAAAAGATTTTGTGAGCTATGAACGCATCGAGCAGGAGCGCACACACGCACCGATCCGTAACGGTGTTTTATTTCCGGAAAAAATTAATGGGCGCTATGTGCGTCTCGACCGCCCGATGGACGACCCGCGCGGGCCATCGATGATGTATCTGAGTTATTCGGATGATTTGATTCATTGGCGCGATTCGGTTCCGCTGATGGATGTGCGTCCGGCGCTGTGGGATCGGTTTAAAATCGGTGGCGGCGCGGTTCCAATAAAAACTAAAAAAGGCTGGCTAACGATTTATCACGGTGTCGGCGACACCTGCAACGGGCTGATCTACGCGCTCGGCGTCTGCATGCTGGATTTGAATGATCCGGAAAAAATCATTGCGCGTGGTGAAGATGCAGTGCTGTGGCCGGTGGAGCTGTATGAACTCGTTGGCCGTGTGCCGAATGTGGTGTTCACCTGCAACGCGATTCCGGAAGATGACGGCAGTGTGAAAATTTATTATGGCGCTGCAGATACCTGTATCGGACTCGCCGAAGCGCAGCTCGCCGATCTGATGGATGCCTGCTATCG
This sequence comes from Kiritimatiellales bacterium, assembly GCA_041656295.1. Classification (NCBI taxonomy): domain Bacteria; kingdom Pseudomonadati; phylum Kiritimatiellota; class Kiritimatiellia; order Kiritimatiellales; species Kiritimatiellales bacterium. The sequence continues at coordinate 27,052 of JBBADV010000008.1, forward strand.
CAAAAACCGGCACATTAAAAAAGTTTTTGGAAAAAAATAATGCTGAAACTTCTTATTTTTGCAATGGGGTTTTCGTTGCAAATCAATGCACAAACAAATCCAGTGACGTTAACCTACGGTCCGCATGAACGAAATACGCTCGATTTCTGGCGTGCGCCGGCGACGGATAAACTGACGCCGACACTGGTGTATATCCACGGAGGTGCCTGGACGAGCAACGATAAATCTCAAATTATCGGTCGTGTGAAAATTGATGACTGGCTGGCGAAAGGTGTTTCGGTTGCGTCGATTGATTATCGCTATTCAACGCAGGCGATTCTGCCGGCACCGGTGTATGACGCGGCGCGGGCAATTCAATTTTTGCGCTCTAAAGCCAAAGAGCTGAATATTGATTCTGCGCGGATTGCGGTGCAGGGCGGCAGCGCCGGCGGGTGTACCTGTTTATGGCTGGCGTTTCATGATGACATTGCCAATCCGGCATCCAACGATCCGGTGCTGCGTGAATCCAGTCGTGTTTCCGGTGCGTATGCTCAGTTCCCGCAAACGAGCATTGATCCGAAAATATTGAATGAATGGATCGGTGGACTCGCCGCCGGGCATTCGATGATTACACGCGCGGTCGGCGCGAGCAATTACGCCAGCATGATGGCAAATTATGAAACATACAAACCGCTGTTTGATGAATTTTCGCCGATTAACTTCATAGATGCCGGTGATCCGCCGGTATTTTTGAGTTATAGCGTTAGAAGTTCAACGTCCGCCGAAACTGCATCGTCGGCAATTCATCACGGTGTGTTCGGCGTCAAATTAAAAGAGTGCGCCGATGAACTCGGAATGACTAATTGCCATTTATTAATTACCGGCGAAATCTCTCCAGCGGTCTACGAAACACCGGATCAATTTCTGGAAGCAGTTTTATTAAAAAAGTAAAAAAATCAGTGCAGAGTTTCTTTTGATGCCGGAACACTCGGCGGCTAAGATCGCAAATGGCAATGCTCAGCGTATTAGGGACGCCTGTTCACGAAACTTTATCGCACCGCGCTCGTACGGCAGGGACTCATTCAAATCTTTAACGATTTTATCCTTCATGGGCAAATGTGCCGTGTCGCCAATTACACTCAATAAAAGTTTATCTATCGATATTTCGCCGCAACAATGATGCAGACCGATTTTTTAAATCTGCCGCCGGTATTCGCGCGGGGTGCGGCCGGTTTTATTTTTAAATGCCCGGCTGAAGGCCTGCAACGAACCGAAGCCCGCTTCTTCGGCGATGTCGGCGATGGAAAATCCGGTGGTGGAGAGCAGCGCCATGGCGCGGTTGATGCGGTAATTCTGAATATAACTTCCCAGCGAAATTCCAGCGGTGCGTTTGAAGAGAATCCGCAGATAGGATTCGGAGAGTTTCAGTTCTCCGGCGATGTCTTCAATAGTAACCACGCGTCCGCGCCATTCGTACATGAACGTGTTAATGCTTCGCAGCAGGCTGTTTTCAATTTCCGGCGGCGTTTCCGGCGATGCGCGTTGAAAGTCCTGTTTCAATGAAATCAATAATGAGAGCAGGGTGGTTTGCAACTGTTCGAGCTGCGTTTTTGCCGGCGCGCGCAACGATGAACATTCCAGCCAGTATTTCAACATCTGTTCGCGGATGAATAGCGATGCGTCGCCAACGTGAATGGTGCGGTTGCGCAGCGGTTCGAGAAAGTTTTGTGTCGATCTAAGTTCAAATGTGCTGAAGAGCCATTGCAGTGAAACTGATTCGAGATGGCTGAAGTGGTGAAACTGATACGGAAAAATAAGCAGGGCATCACTGGGGCGCAGCGGCAGCGTGAGGTTGTCAACGTGCACGTGTCCGGATGTTTTCAAACAGAACGCTAAAACGTAACGATGATGCGAACGATTTTGCAGCGCCTGCTGCTGCAGGTTGTTTTTGGCAGTGCGCAGATACATTAAAATATTCACCGGCAGCGGCAGTTCATATTCGCCGAGTCCTTTGAAATAGTCCGCCGGTTCTTTGATTTTTGTCAGCAGCTTGTCCATGAGGAAGAGCATATCGCGTTATTTTGCAGAGTCAATATTGTTAAAAAAAAGACGAAAGCGCTAAATTTTAAATTTTTTCGCGCACGTTCATTTGTGAAACAGTGAAATAAACCACGGATAACGCGGATATAAACAGATTAGGGAATAGGCATCAGGCATGAGGAAAAAAGGCACAGAGAGAAGGGATTAGGCATCAGGCACGAGGCATTAGGGAAGAGAGGGACAGAGGCACAGGGGCACAGAGAGAAGGCATTAGGCATTTCATCTGCGCAATCTGCGTTTATCTGCGGATAAATTTCCGGCGTCTGGATGAATGAGCAGAAAGTAGACGCGGCGTCCCTGTCGCTTTTCAGTGGAGCAGAAATTAAAACCACAGAGTACACAGAGATTTAGAGAATTGAGACTCCGCGCCTCCGTGGTTAAAATCTTTGCGGTTTTTGCGTGCAGAATTTCCCGCGCAGAGCCGCAGAGGGATGAGAGTTTTTTGACGGGATGAACAGGATTTATACAGATAAAAATCAGCAATCGGAAATCGGTAATGCGACTCATCCGTTTATATCCGTGATATCCGCGGTTAAAGCATCAATAAGAAAAAAATACTGTATATTAAATAAAGCTCAGGCTAAGGATGAAGAACAGCGAACAGATATCACAGATTTTGCCGGATGAAGTTGTTCAGGCGTTTCAGTGTCCGGGAATTTACCGCGGTGAAATTCCGTACGGCACCGGCCACATCAATGACACCTATAAAGTGTTTTATGAGCGCGATGGAAAACAGGAGTATTACATCCGCCAGCGGATTAATCATAATGTGTTTACGAATGTGCCGGCGCTGATGGAAAACATCGGGCGTGTCACGCGTCATCAGCGGCAAAAATTTGAACTCGCCGGCGCCGGCGAAATTGACCGGCGCGTGCTCACATTAGTTCCAACAATTGATGGCGCCGATTTTTATTGCGACGCCGCCGGAAATTTCTGGCGGACATATCTGTTTATTGAGAATGCCGTCGGCATTGATGTGGTACAGAATACTGCGCAGGCGTTTGAGGCGGCGAAAGCATTCGGTTTGTTTCAGTGTCAGATGGCGGATCTGCCGGTGCGTCTGCACGAAACGATTCCGGGATTTCATAATACGCGCCAGTGGTTTAATGCGCTGGTTGCGGCGATGAACGCCGACCGTTTTCAGCGTGCCGCCGGCGCAGCGGCGGAAATACAATTTGCATTCGAACGCGAGTCGATGGTTGATGTGGTTACCGGTTTAATGAACGCCGGTGAAATTCCGGAACGCGTGACGCATAATGACACAAAACTGAACAATGTTCTGCTCGACACCGTTACCGGCGCCGGAATGTGCGTGATTGATCTGGACACCGTAATGCCGGGTTCAGCGTTGTACGATTTCGGCGATATGGTTCGCACTACCACTACGCGCGCACCGGAAGACGAGCGCGCCCTTTCGCTGGTGGAAATGGATATGAATTATTTTGAAGCGCTGACCGCCGGCTATCTGGAGTCTGCCGGATTTCTCGTGCCGCGCGAACGCGAACTGCTGGCTTTTTCTGGTGCGCTGATTACGTTTGAAATCGGGCTGCGTTTTCTGACAGATTACCTACAGGGCGATGTGTATTTTAAAACGCACCGCGACGGACAGAATCTCGACCGCTGCCGGAAACAGTTTAAAATGGTACAGTCGATGGAAGCGCAGATGGAGCAGATGAAACGGATTACCGGAGCAGCATCATGAGAGTTTTAATTACCGGCGGCGCCGGATTTATCGGCAGTCATATCGCCGAATATTTTCAAGGAAAAGCGGACGTGCGGATTCTCGATAATCTGCGCACCGGCTACCGTGAAAATCTCGCCGGCATGAACTGCGAATTTATCGAAGGATCAATTACCGATCGCGCGGCGGTGCGCAGCGCGGTTGCCGGCGTCGATTATATTTTTCATCTCGCGGCGATGATCAGCGTGCCGGAGTCGATGGAAAAACCGGCGGAGTGCGTTGAGCTCAATACGCTCGGCACATTGACGGTGCTCGAAGAAGCCGCGCGCGCCGGCGTGAAAAAACTTTGTCTCTCAAGCTCAGCAGCGATTTACGGAAACAATCCGGTTGTGCCGAAACTTGAAACCATGCTGCCGGAACCGAAAAGTCCGTACGCCGTTACCAAACTCGACGGTGAATATTACTGCGAAATGTTTGCGAACGAAGGGGAATTAAAAACCGCTTCGATGCGTTATTTTAATGTATTCGGCCCGCGGCAGGATCCCGGCAGTGCATACGCGGCGGCGGTGCCGATTTTCATTCACCGCGCCGTAAAAAATGAGACGATCACCATTTACGGCGACGGTGAACAGACGCGCGATTTTATTTTTGTCAAAGACATCGTCGCCGCCAACGTGTTTCTCGCGCTGAACGAAAATCTTTCCGGCGTTTACAATGTGGCGTACGGCGGTTCGCTGACGATTAACGAGCTGGCTAAACGGATTATTCAACTCACCGGTTCATCGTCCGAAATTATTTACGCACCGGAACGCGCCGGCGATGTAAAACACTCCAAGGCATCGCCGGAAAAAATTTCCACAGCCGGTTTTCGTCCCGAATTTAATCTCGAAACCGGACTGCAGCAGACCATCGAGTTTTTTAAAAACAGGCATTAGGCACGAGGCATTAGAAATTCAAATGAATAAAAATCTACAATCATCAATTATCAACCGAGCCTCCGGCGAGCTGGGCTTCGCGAATGCGAAGCAACGAAGTGACAATCTGCAATCATCAATCGTCAATCGTCAATTACCAGCGCCACCGGCGCTGGTGATCATGGCCGCCGGAATCGGCAGTCGCTACGGTGGACTGAAACAGATTGATCCGGTCGGACCGTCCGGCGAAATCGTGCTCGACTATTCGGTGTTCGATGCCATCCGCGCCGGTTTCGGCAAAGTGGTTTTCATTATTCGCCCGGACATTGAAGCGGCATTTAAAGAAGTCATCGGTGATAAGCTCGCCGGTAAAATTGACGTCGAATATGTTTTTCAAACGCTCGACAAAATTCCGATGCCGTTTTCTGTTCCGGGAGGACGTACAAAACCGTGGGGCACCGGTCAGGCGGTGCTGATGGCGAAGCCGGTGATTAACGAACCGTTCGCCGTAATTAATGCCGATGATTTTTACGGGCGCGAAAGTTTTGAAGTGCTCGCGCGCCAGCTTGAAAAAATGCCGGTGGAAAGTTCCGACTGCTGCATGGTCGGTTTTTACATCAAAAACACACTGTCGCCGAACGGCGGTGTTGCGCGCGGGTATTGCGATGTCGACGCCGGAATTTTGAAACACGTTTCCGAGCGCTTTAATATTGAGCGCAAACCCGACGGCATAATCCGTTATGAAGAAAACGGTTTGCTGAAACAGATGAACGACGACGACATTGTTTCGATGAATACCTGGGGCTTCACGCCGCAACTGTTTGAATTTCTCGAACGCGGTTTTGTTGAATTTCTCGAGCGCGCCGGCAACGAGATGAAAAGTGAATATCTGCTGCCGGAACTCATCGACAGCATGATCGCGCGCGGTGAAACCACGGCGCGCGTTCTGCCGACGCCGGAAAAATGGATGGGCGTGACGTACGCCGAAGATAAACCGCAGGTCATGGCCGGCATCCGGGAGCTCATTAACGTCGGAATTTATCCTGAAAATCTCTGGATGTAATCCGGCCGCAAAATAATACATAAATATTTTTTAAAATAATTATTGCCCTGTCGAGAAAATCAGCTATTTTTAATTAAACGGTTAATCATTAATGAAGGAGGATATGAATTATAGAACAGCAGGAACAGCAATGGTATGAGGAAGATTAGTGTGTAAGAGACAATTGAGAAAAAATAACAAATAAAAGGAGATAATCATGAAATTAAGAAATGCAGTTATCTGGATATTGTTGATTGTGAGCGCCGGATTTTTACAAAGCGCTTTGGTTACAACCAATATCATCACCAGCGGAGATACATATGCGTCATCCGCTGCCCCGGCCAGTGAGAATGGCGCCAAAGAGCATATTTGGGTGAGAAGCTGGACCAATGCCAGCAGCAACCCGGATTCAATGAAAGCATATCTGAAATTTGTATTACCATCAGATATGGTTGCCGGAAGTATCACGGGAGCCGGCTTAACGTTTGTGCGTCAGGGAACTGCAATAGGGATAGACCTTACGATGAATCTTTACGGGCTGACTTTAGCGCAAAGCTGGATTGAAAAAGGCGGCGGTGCCGGGAATAATTTGACCTGGAATAATGCGCCGGCCAACGATACGGGTTCTATGTGGGGATTCACTTCAGACGCGAAGTTATTAGCTTCTTCTTTATGGGTGAAAGGTAGTGAAGGCGAAGCTGTATCAATCGCCAGCTCTGCTGACTGGGTTGCATTTTTGAATACATTTGATCCCGGCGATACCGTGACATTGATGCTGGCGCATGACAGCCCCCTTGATAATGCAGGTGTCACCCGGTTGGCCTCGCGAGAACACGCTACTCTTGATGCTCCAACATTAACACTGGAGTATACGCAGATACCTGAACCGGCCACAATAGGAATCCTCGGCGGCGGATGCATATTGCTTCTGCTGGCCCGGCGCAGTCACAAAAAATAAGCGCCTATGTGTTAATTCTTAACGGGCATCTTTGCCCGTTAAGAATTTAATAATTTAACCGGGATCGTATCGCACTGCCGTAATGCAGCGTCCGTTAACGTACGCGATAATTTTTTAAAATAATTATCGCCCGGGCCCGGCGAAAAAAGAAGCCATCTTAATTAAGCGGTAAATTAAAAAATTTCGAATGTAAAAAGAGGATGATATGAAAAGGGTACTGGTATTGTTTACAACAATATGGTTTGTCATATCAGGTGTAAGTGCATCGATGATTACAAATCTAACTCCGTCTGCTGATGTTTATATAAACTCGATATCGCCGAGTATAAAATATGGCGGAAAAGATTATCTGTGGGTGAGAAGTTGGATTTATAACGGCACCAATAATTCGATGAAGATTTATCTTCAATTTGCATTACCTTCAGATACTGCATCGATTGAGACGGCCAGTCTTGTATTAACCCGTATTGCAAAGGCGGGATCTGCATATTCATATACACTCTATGGGTTAAAAAAAGGATCGATGGGTGAGAAGTGGACAGAACGAGGCACCGTATGGAATAACGCTCCTGCAAATGTGACGGACAGTCCTTCAGCTTTTACAGCGGATGCTGTCTGTTTAGCAACTGTTGACTGGGCCGCGGGTGATGAAGGAAGCACAGTGTCAATGCCGAGTACTGCCGATTTCGTGGCATTTCTGAACACATTTCGCGCCGGCGATGTAGTGACGTTAATGATTTCACAAAACGGGGAGTCCGGCGGCATTAACCGGTTGGCATCCAAGGAAAACACCATATATTCGGGCCCAGTCTTAATGTTAACTTATGCAAAGAAATAGAAAACGATCATGATGTTTTTGATTCGAGGTGCTTTGCTAAGAGAATTGCAAAATATTCAACGCAATATTTTTAAATATATTAATACAAATGTCTTGTGCCTGTGTGCAGGCGCGTGAGGAAGAATCCTGGTGATAAAATGAAACGATATATTATGAATATTATGATATTAATCGGATTGTGCTTTCATATTGCAAGCGCTGAGGATCAGACAATTTTGTTTCCTGTAGCTGACACATTCGCAAATTCAGCTTCGGTCAACGGATTATTCGGGACAAGAAATGAAATATGGGTGAGGAACTGGGAAGCTGGCAGCTCAATGAAAGGTTATATCCAGTTTCAGCTTCCATCTGAGAAAAAAGCCAATGTCCGGTCTGTAACGTTATCGATGGTGCGAACGGAACCGGGCAAAGTTAATTTGCAATATAATCTGTATGCAATAAAGCCGGCATCGGAACGGTTATGGAAAGAAAACGGCATAACGTGGAATAATGCGCCGGCGAATAATTTATACAGTGGATGTTTTTTTAACGAAGAGGCGACAGATGTATTGAGTGTCAGCACGTTGCAGCAGGGTGAAACCGGCGAGTTATTGAAATTTCCTTCTACTCCGGAACTGCTGAATGTAATTAATTCGTGTTTGGGCAATACAGTGACCTTTTTGATCACGCAGGTTGAAGACACTCCTTCGATGAACCGGTTTGCTTCAAAAGAGCATGAGACATATGCACCGCCGAAATTGATATTGGAAACGGTTGTTCCCGGGAGTTTTAAGGATCTTGCATGGTTTAGAAAACCGGTTGGTAATATTGAAATGGCTGTAGATGGTTTTCTTTGGATTGAGGCGGAAGATTTTTTGGATTATGGCGAATGGCGGATTGACACACAGTTTGTTCATAAAATGGGATCTGCTTATCTGTTAGCTGCTGGCGTTGGGGAGCCACTAAGGAATGCTGTGACAGAAGTGCAGATATCGAAAGAAGGAACATATCGACTTTGGGTGCGCACCAAAAATTGGTTTCAGGAGTATTCTCCAGGAAAGTTTGCAGTTTCTGTTAACGGACAACAGTCAAAACAGATTCTCGGCGCAGTAGCTTCAAGTAACTGGGTTTGGGAATCCGCCGGTGAATTTGATTTAAAAGAAGGATTGGTTCGATTGGAGTTAAATGACTTAACCGGTGCGTTTGCTCGTTGCGATGCGCTGATTTTAACGAGTGATTTGGCGTATAATCCTCCAGAAGAACTTGAGGCATATTTGCATGAGCGGGCACGGCTGACCGGAATACCGTCAGAGATCAAAGACCAGGGTGAGTATGATGTTATTGTGGTAGGCGGCGGGACAGCGGGATCTGCTGCGGCGATTGCCGCCGCACGAATGGGTGCGAAAACGGCTTTGGTGCAGGATCGTCCGGTGCTGGGCGGGAATGCCAGCACCGAACTGGGTGTATATCCGAACGGTGCGAGTACTCACCATTCAAATGCCCGTGAAAGCGGGATTATCGAAGAAGCGACACTGATTCGGTTTAATAATAATAATGCCCGGATCAGTGAAGCGTTACATATTTTGGCCAATGCAGAAACAAACCTAACCCTTTTTTTTAACCAACGCGTGATTGCTGCGGATATGAAGGATGCCTCTACAATAAGGGCGGTAGAGGCCGTTGATACGCTTACTCATGTAATCAGCCGCTATCGCGGGAAATATTTCATCGATTGTACCGGAGACGGATGGGTTGGATATTATGCCGGGGCAAAATGCCGGTTTGGACGTGAGTCCAGGGAAGAGTTTAATGAAACAGCGGCTCCATTGCAGGCAGATAATATAACAATGAGCGGGTGCATTATCGGCAATATGGCTCTTTCTTATCGCGCCGATGACATGGGAGAGCCGGTAAATTATGTTCCCCCCTCCTGGGCGTATAAACTTCCGCCAGCCACAGAGTTTAACCGTACGCCAAGGGCGTTTAAAATCGGACAGTGGTGGCTGGAGCACCCTGGTGATGTTAACGATCTGGATGATCCTGAATTTGCTCGCGATGAATTGGTACGCATTACATTCGGTTACTGGGGCTTTATCAAGAATGCCTGGGAAAATAAAGATGTTGCGCGTAACTATGCTTTAGCCTACGTGCCGCATATGAATGCACTGCGTGAAACCCGGCGGCTGGTTGGTGATTATATTATGAAACAGCAGGATATGGAAGCAGGGACAAATTTTCCGGATCGCATTTCATATGGCGGCTGGAAACTGGATATACATCATCCTCGCGGAATTTTGTCCGGAGCAGGTGGAGCTTATGATTATGCAGAGCTGGTTCCAATTTACAGTATCCCCTTCCGTTCAACATATTCGACAAATATAGCGAATCTGTTTTTTGCCGGCAGAAATATGAGTGTGACTCATGTTGCGCTTGGATCGGTGCGGGTAATGTCAACTTTAGCAACCGTCGGGCAGGCGGCAGGAACGGCTGCTGCGCTTTGTGCGCAACGGGAGATTACTCCGAGAGAACTAGGACACCAATATATTGATGAATTACAGCAAATATTGCTTAAAAATGATCAATATATTCCGGATGTTGTAAATGAAGATGTCGCTGATCTCGCGAGATCAGCAGAAATAACAGCATCAAGCACACAGGTATTTTCGAAATTTGCAACACTTGAATCAATGTCAACAAGTACAGCGCATGAACTGGACAGGCCGCGCGCTGTGATGTTTCCAGCGGGGCTCACCAGATACCTTGGCACGGTGGGCTTATGTATGTCATCGGAATGCGATGAGCCAATTGATGTTATTTTGCACGTGAGAGAAGCTGATGAATCCGGAGATTTTTCATCAACGAGTGATATAACTGTGGCAAAGGCTAAAGTCCTGCCAGGAAAAATGTCACATGTAACTTTTGATTTAGACTGCCGGATATCAAAACCATATGTATGGCTGTGGATCCCAAAAACACCCGGTGTAAAATGGTTTTTGATGGAAGAAAGCATGCCTGGGGGATGTCGTGCATATTGTGGAAATGAAAAATGGAAATCAGATAATGGCCAATATGCTTTTTTTGCGGAACCGGCATTAAGCGTTCAAAGTTCTCACAGACCGGAAAATATCATAGACGGTATTACGCGTAATATAGGTGGCGGTGCCACGGAGGAAAGCCATCAATGGGTTTCTGATTCTGAACAAATAATGCCGCAATGGGTTGAGTTGGACTTTGAGAAGATAGTTCAATTAAACAAGGTGCAACTTACTTTTGATACAGATATCAATCGCCGAATGCCGGAACGTCCTGCCTCAAAAAAATGTGTAAAAGATTATTATATTGAAATCTATGATGGAAATGTGTGGGAGCGCGTAATGGATGTAAAAGACAATTTTTTACGTCATCGAGTACATTGTTTTCCAACGATAAGTGGCTCGAAGTTAAGAGTTGTTATTGAGGCTACAAATGGCGATCCGTCAGCTCGTATTTTTGAAATCCGCACATATAACGATTCGGATGGCAACAAAGGAAAAATATCAAGTTAAGTGAAGCTGTAACGCACTCGCAGAATTCAGCGCCTGTTATTTTAAGATGTATTTTTAAAAAAGATAAGGAATCTATGATGTGTAATGTTAAAGCAAAAATGCTGGCAGGGCTGCTGTGTTCGGTTGCGATCAGCAATGCGGAAAGTTTTCAGCTTAATCTCCGCACCAAACAGGTAAAAATTTTTCCGGCGGCGGATGCATGTGCAAACTCGGCGGCACCGGACGGATTTTACGGGGTCACGCCTGATATAACGGTCAGGAACTGGGAAGGCGGAACTTCAATGAAAGGCTACCTCCGGTTTAAACTGCCGTATGACGCCGCCGGCCGCATTCAGTCTGTAACATTGTCGATGGTGAGAACAGAGCCGGCAACCAGAGAGTTAACATATCATCTGTATGGTTTAAAGCCGGATGCCCCCGGTCAGCAGTGGAAAGAGCACGGCGGCGCAACCTGGAACAATGCTCCCGGCAATGATCTTTCCAGCGGGAATACGTTTTCCGATGATGCGACAGGAATATTAAGTTCAGCCACATTTGACCGCGGTGAAAAGGGAGACCGGATTCAGTTCCCCGGTACTGCTGAATTCCGTAATTTTTTGAACGAGGGCGGTGTATATGTAACACTCATGGTGGCGCAGGATGAAGATACCGGTTCATTAAACCGGTTCGCGTCCAGAGAGAATACAACATACGAAGCGCCTGTGCTGGAACTGACGTATGCTCCGAATGAAACGACGCGTCTGCCCCGGATTGATGCGGCGAAAAAAGATAAGACCGGCAAAAAAATATTCGATTATGCCGAGGAGGTTTATTTCACTCCGAAAGCGGATCTGGCCGGCGGGATCAAATATGTAAACTCTAAAATACCGGTGCTGACGGATTTTTCCGGAAAGGATATTGTGCTGGGAAAATTCTTTTACAATGGAAGCATTTTTCTCAAGCTGGTCAACCGGCAGTCAAAGACTGCGGAGATATCTTTCAGTACGTATCCGTTGAATCTGGATGTGTTTTTACAGGATTCAGATACAGACGGAGAAACGCTGCTGAACGGCATCGTCGGATTTTATGAATATTCGATTCCTGCCGGTGAAACTGTTTTGCTGCGGTTTAGCAAAACCGGGCTGACGGATAATATTAATATTCAGGCAAAACTGGCCGCGCGCCGTGCCGTAGCGTTGAAAACCCAAAGTCCGCCGAACCTTACTAAAGATCCGTCAACCTGGGGCGCCGTTCCGATACCGCTTGATTTTATAACTTCAGAAACCATGTGGCGCGGAACAAATGATTTGTCTGCGACAGCGTATGCCATGTGGGATGACAGCTATTTTTATATCGGTGCCGTGGTTCAGGATGATGAAGATATTGTTATCCCTACAACACAGTCCGGACAGAATAATTCGACTGATAATCCCGACCGCGAACCGACGGATGCGGCAATAATTAATGATATTCTTGTGCGCGATTTTGCCCGGCTGGTCGAGGGGCAGGATTCAGTTAAGATGGGTGACAAAGTGGAGTTCGCTTTAGTTGAAAAACGGATATCCGGATATAATACAGCTAAAAATTTAGTGGTTGAAAAGCGGTCGAGAAAGGGCGGACAGACGTTTTACGCCTCCGCGATCCCCTGGACAGCGCTGAAGATTTCAAATCCGGCGGAAGGGCGCTGGCTTGGTTTTTCTGTTCTGACACATGATTATGATACGGAACGGTATAATATTGCGCAATGGGCCAGCGGAGTGATCTGGCGGAAAAACTCCGCACTCCTCGGGATGATTTATCTGGCGGGACGCAGTGATACAGAAAATGCGATTGAGAAATGTTCAGATATTGTTTCGTTAAAATGGGAGCCGGCCGCAATCGGGTGCGATGAGCCGCTTAACATCTCAATTTCAGGCAGCAAGGCGGTAAGTCAGCATATAAAAACAATTACGGTGCAGGTGCTGGATGATGCAGGCAGAGTTATCGGTACTCCGGCTGTTTCCGGTTCTTCCCCCTGGTCGAGTGTCTGGACGCCGGAAAACCTGCCGGATGGCAAATATAAAATCAGAGCGACGCTGGATGTCAAAGACCGGATACGTACAGCGGAACGCGAAATTTTAATAGCAACCGAAGCAAAAGAACAGGCGCGCAGACTGATTGACAGTGCGGCTTCTGAATATGCGGCAGTATATTCCGGACGCACGGATGAGACGGCACAGCGCGCAGGGCAATCGTTAGAAAATGCCCGGCGGCTCTTCGGACTGGGACGCTTTACGATTGCAGCTGACTGCGCGCATCAGGTCAGCGCCTGGTGCCGGATAGGCACCTATGACGTGCCTGTTCCGGCGATCGATAGCGGTGTTGTGCAGCAGACCCGCTTAACATCGACACCGCAAACTGTACATGGTGTTTCTGTGTGGGAAACTTCAACGCATTGGTGTGCCGGGAATAACAGAATCATCGCTAAAATCCGGAAAAGTAATATGGCGCTGGAATCCGGCTGGGCAAACGGGCCGGATAATGTATGGCAGACTTCAAATAATACAGCCGATCTTGTGTTCTCTACACCGGACGGAAAAAAAGGTATCCGGCTGGCTGATGCCAAGGTGAAAACGGCCTATTTGTCAACCGGAGAGAACAGCGCCGGATTTCAGATTCATGCCGGCAGTTTTTCAGCGCTGCAGGGATCCAATGCCGTTGTGAAAATTGAGGTGACTCTTTTTGAGAATACGGATGAGTTTACTGTGACGCTGTTCCCGTCGGATTCAACGGATCAGAACCGGTTAATCAGCGCATCTTATCCGCATGCACAGCAGCTGGATCCGGGCGCAGGACATTCGGCGGTTATACCGGTTTACGGAGGATGCATGATTCCGTCAGACTGGCCCTCCACGGTAAATTTAAGTCACGACGGTATTTTCTGGGTGGCACCCACCTGGATGGCGCTTATAAAAGCCGAGCGCGCACTGTTGTTTTTCCCTGAAACTCCGTATGACATCAGTACGCGGTTCAGCCATACCCTGGGTACGCCGTCTCTGGCGGCGATCAACTGGCAAAGCTGCTGGGGAGAGCTGCGTTATCCCCGCCGGATGCGGTATGTGCTGCAAGCTGAGGGAGATCATGTAACCGTTTCAAAACGATTCCGGCAATATGCGATAGACGCCGGATATTACCGGTCGTTGAATGACAAAATTGCTGAAAATCCATCCATTGAAGCGCGGATCGGCGCGCCGGTGGTGTTAACCGGTCTTTACAGTACGCTCGACCGCGTTGCTCAGGGGAAATATAACGTAGCTTCGTGGTCCGGACGGATTAATGCTGCGCAAAAACTGGCGGAGAGATCATTAAACAAAGCATATGTTCATCACACACAATGGACCTCTCTGTTTGCTCCGGGTGATGACGGGATTATTTTATATTCTTCTTACGGAGTATATTTCCCGCCGAATGAAGCCGCCGGCGGCTGGCCCGGACTGGGGAATTTTTCTCAGGCGCTTGCAAATCAGAACTGGGTGCTCGGGTTATATTCCAACTTCCGGGATTTCGACCCGCACTCTCCGGCATGGAATGAAGCGTGGACTAAAAAAGGAGCGAACGGCTTAAGTGTCAGACGCAGAAATCCTGTAACTCCAAGCTCATTTATATCCGCCAAAGAAGTGGCAGACAATAAACTGGTTACAGCGTATTATAATGAATTTGTTACAAATAACATATCGACGAATGCGTTGAACCAGATTTATCTCGATGTTTTCGCCGCAGTTCCGTTGCGGGAGGATTATGATCCGAGACATCCGATGACCCGCGAGCAAACCGCGCACTATCAGCGGGAAGTCATGAAAGAAGCCCGCGGACTGGGTCTTACTGTAATTACTGAGCATTATGCGGACTGGGCAGTGCCGTATCAGGATGCTTCGTGGCAGGTGATGCCGCCGGCGTATGGAATTGCTGTGCCGGTTTTCCAAATGATTTACGGTGATGCAATCATTGCACCGTATAACATAACCGAAACGGGCGATGAACACTGGCTGCGGTGTCTGCTGTTCCGGCAGGTTCCCCGGATCGAATTTTTCCCCAGCGACAAGCTGCTGAACTGGGTGGAAATTCTCTGCAAAGTACACGCGGCTGTCGCCAAAGAGGAGATGGTGATGCACCGGTTTCTGGATAGAGACAAAAAGGTTCAGGAGACGGAATTTTCTAACGGCGCAAAAATCAAAATCGATCTTAACCGGAACGCGTATCAGATAACGGGAATCCCCGGATTTTCCGGAACGGAGCAGCTGCTGCCGCAGTAAATAAGAAAAGCGGAGTTATTATGAAACAGCATGTCTTAAACGTTATATTTGCACTGTTATTGTGCAGCGGTCTGTTGCGGGGGGAAACGGTAAATTTATCGCCCGTTGCAGATGCGCACGCCAATTCCGCAGCTCCGAATAGCTACTATGGAACAAGCGGTGAATTATGGGTCCGGAGTTTTTCCGGTACGGATGCACTGAATTCAATGAAAATATATCTCCGGTTTAAATTACCGGCTGATGTTGTATCAGTAACATCCGCGGAACTTACATTTATCCGGACCACCGCAGCAAGTACGCTGCCGTATCGTCTTTACGGCCTTAAGCCTGAATCTGCGGGACAGAACTGGAGTGAAACACAGCTTAGCTGGAATAATGCACCGGCAAATAATCCGGCGAGTATCTCCGAAGTTACGCCGGATGCCTCCGGTGTTCTGGCAGATGTGACCTGGAACGCCGGTGTAATCGGCACGGCCGCAGTGATCCCGACGACAGCAGAACTGGTCTCTTTTTTAAACCGGTTTTCCGGCGGCGATGAGGTGACCTTGATCCTGGTGCAAAATCAGGATTCCGCACAGATGAACAAGCTGGCGTCCAGAGAAAATACAACATATTCCGGCCCGGTACTTACATTGACGTATAGTACGGGTGAATTAAAACTTTTCATATTACATTAACATTGAAAGGAGGAATGAGTTTTATTTTATACGGACGTACAGAGAAGCGTATTTATCATATAAACTTATAAGATTTGCAGTTTTGTGCCGGTTGCATGAAGCATGCATGAAAAAGGAGATAAAATGAAAAAAAACATCAACGTTAAAACAATATGGGTTATGGTATTATTGACTGGTATTTTCGCCGCACAGGCAGCCGACCTGTCGCCTGTTGCCGATGCGTTTGCTAATTCAGCGGCTCCCGCCGGGTTCTATGGCGACGGTCAAGAACTCTGGGTCCGGAGTTTTGATCCGGGGACTATTAATTCAATGAAAATATATCTCCGGTTTCAGCTGCCGGCAGATTTTTCCGGGGTGGAGTCCGCCGAATTAGTATTTACCCGTACAACAGATGTATCGCCGCCGGCACTGCCGTATAATTTGCATGGGCTGAAAAAAAGCGTACGGAATCAAAAATGGAAAGAACATGGCGGCGCAACATGGGATAATGCTCCGGCAAACAATAAAACAAGCACTTCCGGATTTACTTCTGATGCGACGAAAGTTTTAGCCACAGCGGACTGGGAAGCTGGCGCCGCCGGAACAACCGTAAGTATTCCGGGCACTAAAGATCTGGTTGATTTTTTAAATGGATTTTCTGCCGGGGATGTTGTGACGTTAATGGTGGCTCAGAATCAGGAGACCGGAAAAATGAACAAGCTGGCCTCCCGGGAAAATAAAAAATACGCCGGACCTGTTCTTAAACTCGTCGATAAGAAATAGAACATACAAATAAAACAATATAGCAAATCCTGAAAGCTTTGGAGAATTATGGGGTACATTCATTTTTTTGATGACTGGCAATTGATTTCTTACTCGAATCTTGAGCGGAAAATGGGTGTACCCCGGTATGTTCCTGAAGCAACCCTGGAAGACAGTTTGACAGAGGGTACATGGAATTTTCCGCTGGTGGTCCGTGATGAGAAAACCGGGAAATATATTGCTCTTTACGGCGGTGCTGCATCGGTGCAGGAATTCGCGGATTTAAAAATTCCGGACGGAGTGGATCAATTTCTGAAACCTCGCACACAGGTGCTTTGTTATGCTGAAAGTAAAGACGGAATTCACTGGGAGTGCCCCGATCTTCGCGGACAGGTCAGTTTCGCCGGTCCGGTCTTTGCTAAAAACCAGGTGTTCGGTCTTGAAAGAGGTCTTGATGGGGGGCCGCCGACATATGATCCTTATGATCCCGATCCGGGCCGCCGGTTTAAGTATTTGATCAATTACCATCCCGAAGGTGCAGATCAGATGGTCAGGACGCTGGTTGTTTCCGGCGACGGAATACACTGGACGATCTGGAAAATATTTAAAACACAGCCCGGTACCGATACGCCGACATCTGTTTTTTATAATCCGCAAAAAAACTGTTATACATTTAATATTCGTAAATGGCGCGGAGACCGCCGGATTTTTTTCATGGAAACAGAGGATTTCGAACATTTTTCTGAGCCGGAATTAATAGTACATCCCGACAGTATGGATGAACCTTTGATCGGACTCTACGGGATGCCGGTTTTCCATTATGAAGATTTGTTTATCGGATTATTATGGAAAATATATTGTGACACGGCATCGCATGCACTGGCTAACGGAAAAATTAATTGTGAACTGCTTTACAGTTACAACGGGCGGAATTTTAACCGCACATTCCGCCGGCCGTTTATTAATAATCCGGAACTGGGTGAGCATGGCGGCGGATGCATTTATACCAGCTCGATGATGATTGATGAAAATAACCGGATCCGGTTTTACTCCGGCGGGTCAAAGGCAGAGCATTTTCAAAATCAGGAATTGAACGATGCCGCACTGATGCTGCATGAGATGCGACTGGATGGCTTTATGTATTTGGCGGTACCATCCGGACGCGGTTATCTTCGGACCCGTCCGCTGCATATTCTCGGTGATGATCTGTGGATTAATGCCCGTGCTCCGTGGGGCGGAATCCGTGTCCGGATTCTTGATGAAAAAGGCGCGGTACTCCCTGGTTTTGACTATACAGATTGCACACCGCTGCAAGGCGATGAGTTATTCTGGTCACCGCGCTGGGGCGGAAACCGGTCGTTCGGTGATGCGGCAAGCTATAAACGGCGGCAGCTTGAGATAGAAATTCACAGCGGTGAAATTTTTGCGATCCGCGGTGACTTTAAAAAACTGGATTGTTTGTGGGATGTTGATCGCCCGGATAGTTGACATAAAACCGGTCTGTTATTATGCGGCGGCACTGTAAGCAGGAGAATTTATCGTGACATTATTAGACTGGGGTATTCTTGCTTTAACCATCGTTTTTACAACCTGGATGGTTTTAAGAACCCGTAAATTAACGCGCAGTGTAGCCGATTATCTTTCAGCGAACCGTTGCGCCGGACGCTATACACTCGGGGTGTCGGAAGGGATGGCGATGCTGGGCGCAGTTTCTGCGATTGTATTTTTTGAAATGCATTACAACGCGGGTTTTGCTCCGGCGTGGTGGAGTCTGATGCAGTTGCCGATCGGAATTATTATTGCAATGACAGGCTGGGTGATTTACCGGTACCGGCAAACGCGCGCGCTTACGTTGGCGCAGTTTTTTGAAATACGGTACAGCCGGAACTTCCGTATTTTTGCCGGGGCGCTGGCGTTTTTTGCCGGGATTGTGAATTATGGAATTTTTCCGGCGGTCAGCGCCCGGTTTTTCATCTATTTTTGCGGATTGCCGGAAGCATTTCATATTTCCGGAATCGCAATTCCGGTATATCCGGTGCTGCTGGCCGGTATTCTGGCGCTGGCGCTGTGGTATGTATTTGTCGGCGGTCAGATTGCAGTCTTAATTACAAATTTCTTTCAAGGGATTTTCTGTTTTGCGGTGTTTATAATTCTGATTGCGTTTTGCTTGTGGCAATATCCCTGGGACAGCCTGATCAGCGGATTACTGGCTCTTCCGAACGGTGAAGCGCTGGTGGATCCGCTTCAAAGCAAAAATAATCAATTCGGCTTCCTGTTTTTTGCGATCGGCGCAGCGGCGATGTTTTTCAATAATATCGGCTGGCAGGGACGGTCCGGGTTTAACAGCTCGGCACGGTCACCGCATGAAGCCCGCATGGCCAAAGTTCTTGGACAATGGCGGCAACTGGTGGTTGCCATGGTCATGATGATGCTCCCGTTATGTGCATTGCTGGTGATGAAAGATCCGGCGTATTCGCCACTGGCGGATAAAATTTCAGCAACCATTAGTGCCATTCCGGGCGGCAGTTATATCCAGCAGCAAATGACGGTTTCAGTCGCGTTGCGTTATATGCTGCCGACCGGTTTGGTCGGATTGTTTTGCGCCATGATGTTTTGCGCCATGATTACTACCGATCAACCGTATTTACATTCATGGGGAAGTATTTTAGTTCAGGACGTGATTATTCCATTGCGTAACGGCCGTCCGCTCTCGCCGAAACAGCATATTCGCTGGCTGAGAATATCCATTTGCGGTGTCGCGGTGTTTGCATTCCTGTTCAGTCTGCTTTTTCGGCAGACGGTTTATATTGCCATGTTTTTTAATATTACCGGTGCGATTTTTCTCGGCGGTGCCGGCGCGGTAATTATCGGCGGCCTCTATTGGCGCAGGGGAACTACACCGGCGGCGTGGATTACGATGATTACCGGCTCTGTTCTTGCCACGAGCGGTGTGGTTATTCTGCGTATCTGGCCGGACTTCCCGCTGACCGGCATGGAGATGAACGGGGTTACCATGCTGGTTGCAGTTGCGGTGTATGTCGGCGTTTCATTGTTAGGGAAGAAAAAATTTAATCTGGATAAAATGCTGCACCGCGGTGTTTATGCGGATGGCGCTGATGCAGACAGTCTGCCCGCAACCGGCGTGAAAGCATTAATTACATCCGAATTTTCACTGCGCGATAAACTGGTGTATGTGCTGGTAACCATATGGACCGTTGGACTCTTTGCCATATTCGTGGCGGTTACACTGATCGGAAAAATAAAAGGGCTGCCGATTGAATTCTGGGCGGCCTGGTGGAAATATTATGTCTATGTAACCCTCTTTTTGGGGATTGTAACCACGATCTGGTTTTCAATCGGCGGAATTAAAGAAATCCGTGAAATGTTCAGAATGCTTTCCACCTCCGAGCGTGATAACTCGGATGACGGATCGGTGAGCAAAACAGAACCAAACTGAATTGAATAAAAACGCAGTGTTTTAAATTTTTTTGATATGCATCTTTGGAACACTGACTTTTTTCGGGTGTTGCATGAAGGGAGAAAATATTCCGGTAATTGACGGTTGTATCGAGGATGAGTTTTGGAAAGAACTGCCGGTTTGTCCGCTGTCACTGCCGCAACGCTGGATGGAAGATGGACGGGTTCTTCGTGAAACGGGGCATGCCGTTTTCCTTGTATTGACGAAACATTGTATGTGGCGGCCGAATTTGATGGCACCTCGATTTTTACTGCCGGTGAGAAAGATGGTGACGATCTTTACCACGGGGATTGCTATGAAATTTTTATTCATCCTGCCGGATATACGTTCTACTGGGAAATATGGCTTTCACCGTCTTCACTGCGAAGTGTTGTGAAATGGCGGGAAAAAGATGATATGATATCCAAAGGCCGATTAATTGATGGGCAGGAAATTCGAATGTCTGTTTCTAAAAAAACAGATAATACCGGTTGGATTCTTGATGCGGCGATTCCGTTACCCCGGATTGACGGGCGGAAGCACCGGGAGTGGAATATTTTGATTGCGCGTCAGAATTATGATCAGAGTTTAGGTAAAAAAACACGTGAACTCAGTTCATTCCCCCGGCTTTCATCTCCGGATTTTCATTTGCTGAATGAATATTTTAGAGCATTTTAAATTAAACTATGGCCGGCAGGGATGCCGGCGGTACGTATCGCAGGTATCTTGCCTGCCCGACCGGAGGCAATACTTCATAAAACGCTCTAAACTCAGCAGTGATTAGGGCGGACAGGACTGCCTCAGGTGAAGACTGGAAGATATCCAGTGTGTTTTTGGGACTGGAATTTCACCTTGGCAAAGCTGATAAAGCATTTCCACTGCCATAGTGATCGTCTGTTCAATTTGCAGATCAATACTCGACAGAGTCGGGCGGACAAGTTCACAGATTTTCGAATTTCCGAGACCGATGATTGCGATGTCTTCCGGTATCTCTAATTTCCGCTCAGAAATCGCATTCAATAAAAGAGACGCCTGGTCGTCATTCCATACCGCAATGCCGGTTAATTTATTTGGCAGAATCCATGAATTCAGTGCCCGGCGCGCGGTGGCAATTGTGAAAAGCGGTTTATCGTTTTCTTCCGGTTTTTCGGCAATCCACACCGGATCATAAAGTTTTTTAGGAGAATGAATCTTCCACTCCTCCGTAAATCCTTCTGCCAGCAGAGGTGCTGCATACCATAAAAGATTTTTTACAATCAGTCCGAGGCGCGC
Organism: Kiritimatiellales bacterium; assembly: GCA_041656295.1. NCBI lineage: Bacteria > Pseudomonadati > Kiritimatiellota > Kiritimatiellia > Kiritimatiellales > Kiritimatiellales bacterium. Next base: position 48,506 of record JBBADV010000008.1, read on the forward strand.
CCCATGTTGATTCAACGCCCGGTATGCCATCCGCCCAGCTTCAACATAATCAACTCCGCAAAAATACGGATTCGATATTTCTGGACGGTCAATAAAAACAACGTGTTCAAAATGTTTGGTTAACAGCTTTGGAATTAACGTGTGCTGATTTGGAAAATGATGATGCAAACAGATCACGCCATCAACTCCCAGATTCCGGAACACTCCGACCAGTGAATCCAGATCGGGGCGGGTTCTGTCATAATATTCGACAATAATCCGATATCCTCTGTCACGCGCCGTTTTATGCAGTAATGCCAGGCGGGAGGAGTTCAGTTCCGTTGGCAGTGAATCACACACAACGCCCCACGTTTTACTGCATCGTAATGACAGCTGTCGTGCAGCTTGATTGGGGATATACCCTTCTTTTTTTGCAATAGCTTTAATTTTTTTTTCTGTAGCTGCACTAACCCGAATTGTTCCTTTTTTTGAGCAGTGCAGCGTCGCACTTACAACAGCCGTCGAAACTCCTGCCATTTTTGCAATAGTCGCCAGTGTTACGCGTTTTTTTTCGGATAAAGCTTTATTGGATTGAGACATTGATGACATTTTTAAAATATAAGCAAATGGGCGTTCAAATGTCGAGATTTACAACCTCATCGAATGGTATAAGTGTAAATATTATGCACAGTGAAACTACGGCACGCATTTTGCCGACGCCGGAAAAATGGATGGGCGTAATTATTTTCCAACGCAAATCAACCCTGCAAAGGTAGGGCGGTTTCGATGAAGCCGCCGCGGACGCCTCATCGAGGCGTCCCTACCGCCTTAATCTGCTTCAGCGCTTTCATAAGCTGTTTTTCTTCGCGGCCGAAAATATCGTGACAGCGTTTATAAACAGCGAAGAGCTCGCGATAGATTTTTGATGCGGCGGGATTCGGCATAAATGTTTTCGTTGCCGGTTTGGTCATATTGGCAACCGCTTCTTCAACCGTATCAAATCCACCGCGATTTTTTCCGGCGGCGACCGCGCCGAAAATTGCGGAGCCGAGCGCAACGGCTTGTCCGGATGCCGCCGTTTTTACCGGCAATTCAAGCACGTCGGCATAAATCTGCATAACGAGATCAAAGCGAATGAGTCCACCGCACGCCACCAGTTCGCTGACCGGTACACCGTTATTTACGTATGAATCGACAATAATTTTTGTGCCGAACGCGGTGGCTTCAATCAGGGCGCGGTGGACTTCTTCCGGCTTCGAGCTGAGCGTGAGACCGAGAATCATACCGGAAAGTCCGGCGTCCATTAAAACGCTACGGTTGCCGTTCATCCAGTCGAGTGCAATCAGTCCGCTTTCGCCGGGTTTCAACTGCGCCGCTTTTGCTTCGATTTCCTGAATCGGCTGATTCATAAATTTTTTGGTGAACCATCCGAACAGATCGCCGACAGCGGCCTGGCCGGATTCGTAGCCGTACATGCCCGGCAGAATTCCATCTTTTACCACGCCGGCGTAGCCGTTAAACAGATGCAGTTTTTCCGCCGGCAGCATCTGGCAGCTCGACGTGCCCATGATCATGCAGAACGGACCTGCGGTGGAAACGCCCATGCCGGGCACGCCGCTGTGTGCATCAATAATCGCACCGGAAACCGGCGTGCCGGCTTGTAGTCCGCTCAGTTTTGCAAATGCGGCAGAAATTGTTCCGGCTTCTTCACCGGCGGCGACAATTTTTGCGACTAGTTTATCATTCAGTCCGGCGAGTTCCGGATTCAGCGCTGCGAGAAATTCCGGCGATGGGTTTCCGAGTTCCTCACTCCACATGCCTTTATACCCGGCGGCGCATGCGTTGCGTGTAAATGCGCCGGTCATCTGCTGGACAACCCAGTCGCCCGCTTCAATAAACAGATCGGCGGCGGCATACACTCCCGGTGCGCGCTCCAGTGTTTCAAGACATTTCGGCACGAGCCACTCGCTTGAAATAATGCCGCTGTAATACTCTAAAAATTTTTCGCCGCGCGCATGCGCAATTTCATTTACGCGATCCGCCTGCGGCTGCGCCGCGTGATGTTTCCACAGTTTCACCCACGCATTCGGTTCATTTTTAAATTCCGGCAGTGCGCACAGCGACGTGCCGTCGGATTTTATCGGCAGAACGGTGCACGCGGTGAAATCAATCCCGATGCCGATAATTTCATTTGCCGGAACTTTTTCTAAAACGGTGCGAGTTACCGTCAGCATGCCGTTCATGTAATCTGCCGGACATTGCAGCGCCGATTCAGAAATCAGTTTTTTACTGTCGCCGGGCAGCGTTTCCGTAATTACACCGTGAGCATACGCACACGTTGCTTCCGCCGCTTCACGTCCGGTTTCACAGTCGACAACCAGCGCGCGAACCGACTCTGTTCCAAAATCAAGACCCAGTGCATAACGTTTCATAATAATTCCTTTTTCAAATTGAAACAAAGTTTATGGTACGAAACAAATTTACCTGCAACTAAAAACATGATTTTTTCACACGATCTCATGCAAACGCTTCTTTCGAAAAACAGAAATTCCCTTTCATCATTTTTGATTATCAGCTATGCCGAACCAGTGCCAGAATTTCTTTGAGACGAGCGGAAGTGGTCTTGGCTTTGAGGCGGGGATAGAGATTATTGGGCATGACGGCTTTGCCGTTCCGCATAATGACAATACGTTCTTCGCTGACGCGGATGGATTGAATTCCGGCGCGCGCGGCGGCAATCCGGATGCGCGCGATTTCAAACAGATGATGAACCGCTGCCGGCAATCTGCCGAAACGGTCGGCAAACTCCTTTTTCAGTTCGCGGACCTCATGTTCGGTGGCAAGCGACGCGACGCGCCCATAAAGTTTGACGCGCATATTTTCGTCATCAATGTAGCTGTATGGGATGTAGGCGGCATTGTGCGGATCGCCGGTTGCCGGCGAGCGGTCGAGAAAATCAAGGTCGACAGAGACATCGATGATCGGCGGAATTTTTTCCCCCTGCAGGCGCGCGACGCTGCGCTTAAGCAGTTGACAGTATAAATCGAATCCGATGGCGGCGATGTGTCCGCTTTGCTGTGCGCCGAGCAGATTGCCGGCGCCGCGTATTTCAAGGTCGCGCATGGCGATGCGAAACCCGGTGCCGTACCCGGTATATTTTTTGAGCGCTTCGATGCGCCGGCGCGAGTCGTCGGTGAGAATTCCGCCGGGCGGCAGCAACAGGAAGGCGTAGGCTTTTTGCCGCGCGCGGCCGACGCGCCCGCGCAGCTGATAAAGCTCGGCGAGTCCGAAACGATCGGCATGGTCAATGATGATTGTATTAACGCGCGGAATATCGACGCCGCTTTCAACAATGGTGGTACAGACCAGTACATCGAACAGTCCGCGCACGAAGCGGTGCATGACCTCAGAGAGTTCACGCTCATTCATCTGTCCGTGAGCAAATTCAATGCGTGCTTCAGGGACGAGTTTTTGAATTCCGGCGGTGACATTACCAATGGATTGTACGCGGTTGTGCAGATAGAAAACCTGCCCGTCGCGCGCGAGTTCATGGCGGATGGCCTCGGTGACGATGTCGTCATGGTATTCAAGCACGATGGTTTCGACGGGCTGACGTTCCTGCGGCGGCGTTTGAATAATGCTCATATCGCGCGCGCCGGTCAGGCTCATGTACAATGTGCGCGGAATCGGCGTGGCACTGAGTGTTAACACATCCACCTGCTGCCGCAACAGTTTTAAATGTTCTTTGGCGCGCACGCCGAAGCGCTGCTCTTCGTCAATGATCACGAGTCCGAGATCAGCAAACTGAACATCTTTTGAAACGAGCCGGTGTGTGCCGATGGCGATGTGCGCCACGCCGGCGCGCAACCGCGCGATGGATTCGTTCTGCTGCTGTTTAGTGCGGAATCGGCTGAGCATTTCGATGCGGACGGGGTAGGCGGCCATGCGTTCGGAAAAGGTGTCAAAATGCTGCTGCGCAAGGATAGTAGTCGGGACGAGCAGGGCAACCTGCCTGCCTTCCATTACCATTTTAAATGCGGCGCGCATCGCGACTTCGGTTTTGCCGTACCCGGCATCGCCGCAAATTAAACGGTCCATCGGCTGTTCAGATTCGAGATCGGCTTTTACTGCGTTGATGGCGGCAAGCTGGTCCGGTGTTTCCAGATATGGAAACGCATTTTCAAACTCGTTCTGCCAGTGTGTATCCGGTCGGCACGAAACTCCTTTTTTGAGTGCGCGCGCGGCCTGTGTTTCGAGCAGCGCCGCCGCTAAATCTTCAATGGCGTCCTGCGCCGATTTACGTTCGTTCTGCCAGCGGTGTCCTTTTAAGCTGTGCAACGCCGGCGCAGCGTTGCCGAGTCCAACGTAGCGCGTGAGCAGGTGCGCCTGTGCGGTCGGCAGATACATACGTGCTCCGGCGGCGTATTCAATAAGCAACATCTCCTGCCGGCGCCCGGACATTTCCATTTCGACGAGACCCATGTATCTGCCGATGCCGTGATCGACATGTACAACCAGCTCGCCGGGCTGAATATCCGCCCATTCTGCAATGCGCATGCCGGAAATCTGCTGCTGTTTTTTATTGCGCCGGACGTGCGCAGTTTTGGCGGCATAGCCGTAAATATCCGCCTCGGTGATGAAGAGGCGGTTTTCGTGTTTGGAAATAAAGCTGCCGTGCAGCAATCCAACGTGCAGCTGGATTGCGAATTTCCGATTCCTGATTTCCGATTTTCGATTTTTTAATTCTGAACTCTGAACTCCGAACTCTGAACCAAAATACGCCTCTTTGAGGCGATCAAGTGCGCCGGGCGTTTCCATGTAGATGTCGATACGCCAGTTGTTCCTGGCGAGTTTTTCGAGCGAATCGAAAAAGAGCTTGCGCTGCTGTTCGAGCCTGTCCGGCGTATTCAGTTCGCTGACGGGTTTCAGATGGGTGTCATAAAAACCGAGGCCGGTATCAATTGCGCTGCTGGTGACATCGCCGATGAAAATCGCGGGATGCGGCGAGGAGGCCGCGTCTACATTGCTGAAAATATAAACGGTGTTTTCCGGCAGAAGCTGTGCGAATGGAATGGTTCCCTCGGCATTGAGCGGCAGGAGTTCAATCGCATCTGTTTTTTCAATCGAGCGCTGTGATTCTGGATCGAATGTGCGAATGCTTTCAACGTCGTTGCCGAAAAATTCAATGCGGACGGGCAGGGGAAAGAGCGGCGGCCAGACATCAAGTATTCCGCCGCGTCGTGCGGCGTCGCCTTTGGCATAGACTTCAATGCCGAAATTGTAGCCGGATGCTTCAAGCTGCGCGGCGACTTCATCGGGAGAAATATGCGAATTGTGCGAAAGTTTTACGGGATTACCGAGATACGGGAATGTCCCTGATAAACAGGGTTCAACCGTGATAATTATAAAAGTGTGCGCGTCATTTTTCTGTTCGAGAGACCGTACGGTTTCGAGGCGTGCACTGTGCGCATCCATATCATCTTTATCAAATGGAGGCAGGGTGAAAATTGGCATATCCGGAGCCAGCGTCCGGAAACTTTCGGCAAGTTTTTCGAGTGACGGCAGCGAATCGGCAATCCAAAGCTGCTGCCGGAATCTGTTTTTTTGCAGCGCTGTTCCCAAATATGCCTGCGCCGCCGGCGGCATAGACGGCAGCCGGCAATGATTATTTTTCAGAGCAGAAAAAAGCGCTGACAGATTTACGTTCACGCCTAAGAAATACCACGGGGCGGGAGAAATGTAATTTTAAATATGTTAGTGCCGGCGCATGGCACGTCTGGCTTCAAGGTCAGCAGTTTTTTGCTTGAGCGTTTCGCGCTTATCTACTGTATCTTTGCCTTTGCACAGCGCAATCTCGATTTTCACGCGGCCGCCTTTTAAATAAACTTTAAGCGGAACAACCGTCAGTCCCTTTTCGTTCACTTTGCTTTGCAACCGGATAATTTCACGTTTATGCAGTAGCAGCCGGCGCGGACGGGCCGGGCTGTGATTGAATACATTGCCGTGATCATACGGTTGAACTGTCATTTGCAGCAGTTCTGCCTGTCCATTAGTCAGATTGACATAAGCTTCATCGATCCGGACGTGTCCCTGCCGGATAGATTTCACTTCGGTACCTCGCAGTTCAATTCCGGCTTCAAATTTTTCCAGTACAAAAAAATCCCGAAAAGCCTTCCGGTTTGTGGTTAACACGCCGGATGCGCCCCGGGATTCCTGCTTTTTAGAAGACATGAAATTTAAAAATTCGAAATTAAAAACCCGCAGCACGAAACAATTTTCTAAATTCAAATTTGTTTCGAATTTCTAAATTCGGATTTCGTGCTTATAAAATAATATCCGGTCCTTCATCGAACGTATCATACGAAGAACTGAAATCAACCGGCGTAACGCCCATTTCGACCGTCAGCTTGCCCTCAACGATTTCTTTAAGGACGATATCATGGTTGTCCTGCTCCGGATGATCCGGCTTTACCATCGGGCGCTCACCGCGGTTCAACTGGCGGGTACGATAAGAAACAAGGTTCACCAGCGTAGGAATACTGCCGATTTTCTCTTCCGCTTTAGTCAGATATTCAAAATTCATAATGAGTTCTCTCTTTTTCCAGAAAAACAAAAGTGCAGAACTGTATGTTGTGCAGCTGTGTGCGTCAACAGTTAATTTGTCAAAGACCGCACGGTTTCTATATGATTTTGAGGCAAAACCCCGATGGACAGACGGCAAAACAAATCAAACCGCCAGTGCCGGTGTTTGTAATTCGCGGCGAGTGTATTCGCCGGCGGCGATATCTGCTGCCGGAATCCTTGCTGTTTTCATGTGCCCAGCGCCAAAAAAGTAATATAACACACTCCGCCGCGCCGCGCATAGCAAGCGCGGCAGGCGAGGCTCAGTAAAACGGGCAGATTGGATACGTTAGATGTCACATCCAATATCGCAGTATCCACTATTTGCTGCATTTGAATTAGTTATAGACCGAAGCCGGCAATGTAGCTTTGCAGGTTTTTAATGAGAAATTCTTTTTCCTGTATGGTGAATTTCACGATGTCACCGATAGAAATGATCCCTACAACCTGTTCGTTTTCAATTACCGGTAGATGGCGGATGCGTTTTTCTGTCATCGATTCCATACAGTTTTCAAGTCCGGTGTCCGGCGTTACTGTGGTAAGATCAGCAGACATAATATCGCTGACTTTCACTTCGGCACCGTCTTTGTTTTTTAAATAAACCTTACGGATAAAATCGCGCTCAGAAAGAATTCCCGCCAGTTTGCCGTCCTCCATGACCAGCGCCGTGCCGGCAGATTTCTGCGCCATTTTTGCAATCGCATCGCGCACAGACGATTCAGGACTGACGGTGATCAAGTCGCCGCCTTTTGCTTCGAGGAGCTGCCTAACTTTTGTCATCCGGGATTCCTTTCTCTGTTAAAATTACTGCCAATGATAGTCCGCGCAGCCGTTTATCGCAAGTTCTGTTGCATAGCGAACATACAGACCCCGCCGGCGACCGCCGCATTCAATGATTCCACCGCCGGTGACATCGGGATGGAAATTCCGCGTGCCGCATGCCGCAGAACTTCTGGCGAAACACCGCGTGCCTCGCTGCCGACCGCCAGTACATTTTTTTCACCGAACGTCATGGTGCTCAACTCTTCACCGCCGCTCACTACGGTGGACAGCAGTTCATAGCCTCCGGAATGTATTAAATCAAAAATTCCGGCATCGACCGTCCAGTGCGGCATCAGCGGCAGTGTACCCATTGTTGCACGGACAGTTTTCGGATTAAAAATTTCCACCGTATCGCCGTATAAGAAAATTCCGCTAAATCCGAATGCCGCTGCTGTGCGGATCAGTGTGCCGAGGTTCCCCGGATCTGTAATATGATCAGCCAGCAGAAAATTTCCGTGTACCGGAAATTCTGTAAACGGCACGCCGGAAAACTCAACCACACCCAGCACTCCCTGCGATGTTTTACAATCCGACAACTGTTCCATGAATTCGTGCGGGATCCGGTACACCTCCGGTACCGCTGGAATCCCTGTCACATCCGTTTGATTCGAGATCCAGACTTCTTTTAATTGGTATTGCGGCAGGATTCCGGCGCCGGAAAATACTGACAGCGCACGCACGCTCTCAATTAAAAAACACGACGATTCCTGCCGCGCTTTTTTTGATTTCAGCAGCATGCGCAACCGTTTTAGTTTTGCATTATCTTTCGATAAAATCGTTTTCATAAAATCATCTTACATTTATTTAATCGCGGATAACACGGATGAAAACGGATTTTTTACACAGAGATAACAGAGGAAATTGAGATTTTTTGACAGGATTAATAGCATTGTAGATTTCTGATTGCCAATTGCTGATTTGTTTTTGTGTATCTTGTGTTTTTCGTGGTTAAAAAATCTCTTTTTCCATCCGCTTATATCAGCATGATCCACGGTAAAAAATATTCTTTTTTATTCGCGTTCATTGCTGCTTTGCTGCCCGGCATTCGCCGTGTCGTCCTTCGAATCGCGGTTAAGAATTTCTATTTTCTTTGCGTCTCTGCGCGGTTAATGTCCTCGCATGAATTGTTATTTAGAAATTCAGAAAAAATTTCCGACACTGGATGTGCGCAAAACTCAACCGTTGCGTGAATTCACCACCTTCCGGCTTGGCGGTTCATGTCCGCTCTTTATCAATAACCCTGCCGCCGCTGAGCTGCCGGAAATTATTCAGCTGCTTAACCGCGCCGGAATGCCGTTCATCATCATCGGGCAGGGGTCTAATCTCGTGATTTCCGATGCCGGACTCGATTGTGCCGTAATCCGCTTCTGCTCAGAAGTGCCGGAAATGTTCATTGCCGGGAAACAGATTACAGTTGCCGGCAATACACTGCTTGACGATTTCGTACGTTATACCATCGAAAAAAACGCCGGCGATATATCTTACTGTGCCGGCATCCCCGGCACTGTCGGCGGAGGCATTGCCGGCAATGCCGGTGCATTCGGCCGCGCACTTGGTGATCACCTCATTTCCGTTGAACTGCTCGACACTGCCGGTGAAATTCACACCGTTTTTAACTCCGGACTCGAATTTTCCTATCGCCATTCGAAACTTAAAAAAACCGCCGGTGTCATTCTGTCCGCCACGTTCGAACTGCCGCCGGCAGAAAGAGAATTTCTAATTTCAGAACGTGCGCGGATTTTAGAATTCCGGCGTACGCACCACCCCGACTGGCGCACAACGCCGTGCGCCGGAAGTGTTTTTCGTAATGTCGAACCCACCTCCGGATTATCGGCAGATGGGCGCCGGAAAGCCGCCGGCTGGTTTCTGGCGCAGTCCGGCGTCTGCGGCATGAAAACCGGCGGCGCATACATTTATGAAAAGCATGCCAACATCATCATTGCCGATTCAACCTGCACTGCCGACGATGTTCATCAGCTCGTTGAAAAAATGGCCGGCGCCGTAAAACAAAAATTTAATATCGAGCTTATTCCTGAAGTCCGCTTTCTTGGAAAATTCAGTTGAGCAGAGTTTTGTTTTTCAAAAACAGCGTCCGGTTTTTTTATGCAGGCATTCCGGCTTTTCGCAACGGTAACAGATCTCATTTAGAAGCGGTTTATTGTCGAAATAATCCCGGATGTTATGCAGCGTTGTTTCGGCGATGTTTTCAAGCGCCTCTCGAGTGAAAAATGCCTGATGCGCCGTGACGAGCACGTTTGGAAATGTCAACAGGCGCGCGAGGACATCATCGGTCAGGATTTCACTGGAATGATCTTCGAAGAAATATTGATCCTCCTCTTCGTAGACATCGAGCCCGGCGCAACCGATTTTTTGCGATTTCAACGCATTAATCAGATCCTTTGTTTTAATCAGTCCGCCGCGACTGGTGTTAATGAGCATCACACCCTGTTTCATTTTTCCAAGGCTTTCGGCGTTAATCAGGTGTTTTGTTTCTTTGGTCAGCGGACAATGCAGACTGATGATATCAGACTCTCTATAAAGTTCGTCGAGCGAGACATAATCCGCGCCGGCGTTTGCCGCCCATTCCTTATTCGGGAATACATCATACACCAGCACACGCATGCCGAACCCCTGCAGAATTTTTACAAGAATCTGCCCGATACGTCCGGTGCCGATCACGCCGGCGGTTTTGCCATTGAGATCAAATCCGAGCAGGCCGTTCAGCGAAAAATTACTGTCGCGCGTGCGAATAAACGACCGGTAAATTTTCCGGTTCAGCGAAAGAATCATGGCGGCAGCATGTTCAGCAACGGCGTACGGCGAATAGGCCGGCACGCGCACCACATGAATCCTTTCATATGCCGTTTCCAGATCCACATTATTGTAGCCGGCACTGCGCATAGCAATCAGACGGATCCCGTTCTGATGCAGCGATTGCAGTACGTCTGCTGAAATTTCATCGTTTACAAATGCACAGACTGCATCATAACCCGCTGCGAGCGACACCGTATCTTTTGTCAGCCGGTTATTGATATATTTTAACTGAAAGCCATAGCGCTCATTTGCACGGTTAAACGATTCACGGTCGTACGGCTTTGCATCAAAAAACATAATTTTTTTCATGCCGGCACGTTATCAAGCCTGGACGGCATAAACAAATTTTTACGGCAGAAATCAGTTTGTTATGAAAAAACGGTTCGTCACGGAAGAGCGTCTCAGAACTGCCTTTGCGTTGCGAGATCGGGCAGGCCGTAGATTTTCAGATACTCGGCGCGGTATCTGTACGCCTGTCTCATCAGCCATCCGATTTTATTATTAAACTTTTCTTGAGAGGCGTTGCTCAGATATCCGTCCTCAGTAGCCGGGGAATTCTCTCCAGATGTCGCCGGATGCTTTTGGTCATGTGGCGCAGGCAGTGCGCTCCGCTCGCCGCGGTGCTCTGCCGCTAGACTGAGCAATCCAAGCCTGGTGATCATTTTATCATTTACTCTCATCTCTGTTATTCCTGTTCATTCCGGCATCCAGGCCGGCGGGTGTTATTTTTTTTGACCCCGACAGGGGTAATATTTTTCTGCCTGACTGTCTGATCTGATTGCGACTGATACAGTTCTAAATTTTCGACTTTCAAGCTTTTGACTTTCAGACTTACGACCTTTAAACTCCGCTGCTTATGAAAACCAGAACCCGCTTTGCGCCGAGTCCGACCGGTCATGTGCATATTGGCAACATCCGCGCCGCAATTTTTAACTGGCTGTTTGCACGCCACACCGGCGGACAGTTTTTGCTGCGCGTCGAAGATACCGATATTGAACGCTCAACGCCGGAAGCGATTCAAACGCTGCTGGATGCCATGGAATGGCTGGGACTGAATTTTGATGAAGCGCCGCTGTATCAGACGATGCGCAGACAGGCGCATATTGCCGGCGCGCAAAAACTGATTGAAGCCGGATATGCCTACGAAGAAACTGCCGGCGAACGCGCCGGTTGCGTCCTGTTTAAAATGCCCGGCACGGATATGGAGTTTACTGACATTGTAAAAGGGCATTTGAAAAAACCGGCGGCGGATATGGCGGATTTCGTCATTGTGCGCTCTAACGGAACGCCGGTGTTTCATCTTGCCAACGTGCTCGACGATATAGAGCAGGGCATCACGCACGTTATTCGCGGCGACGATCATGTTGAAAACACATTCCGGCACATTGCCCTGTATCGTGCGCTCGGTGCGCCGGTGCCGCAGTTTGCGCACCTGCCGATGATTGTGAACGCACAGGGCAGGCCGTATTCGAAACGCGACGGCGATGCATTTGTCGGCGATTTCAAAACCAACGGATTTCTGCCCGCCGCGCTGTTCAACTATCTCGCGCTGCTTGGCTGGTCGCCCGGCGACGGACGTGAAGTGATGTCGCGCGACGAAATGGCCGCTGCATTCGATTTATCAACCGTACGCTCATCGCCGGCGCAGATGGATATGCGGAAAATGCTCTGGATGAACGGCGAATATATCCGCGCACTGCCGCCGGCGGATTTTGCGGCAATCTGCCGGCGCGAACTTTCCGCCGCCGGAATTGCGCCGGACGAAAACTCCACCGCAGTTTTTGCATTGATGCAGGAGCGCATCAAACTGCCAGCGGAAATTACCGGAGCAACAGAATATTTTTTCCGTGACGATTACGAATACGATGAAAAAGCGGTGCAAAAAAAGATAAACAGTTCCGCCGCCGGAATTCTCGAACAGATCATTGCATTGCTTGAATCACTGCCGGAATTCGGCGCCGGAAACATTGACGCAGCGCTGCATCAGTTTGTTGAAAGCAGCGGATTAAAATTCGGCGACGTCATGCCGCCGCTGCGCATCGCCGTATCCGGTCAGCCGTCCGGCCCCGAACTCGCGCATGTGTTGGCAATTCTCGGCAAAGAAAAAGTGATTGCGCGAATCAGAAAAACACTCAAACAGTTTTGTGCCGGCTGATTATTGATGTGTTTCTGCTGAAAAACCGGTGGCGAGAGCAGCAGTATCGATACTGCCGCCGGCTCCATGAGTCAAAAAATGATTTTGAGGCCCAACTCTGCTTCGCACAGTAACAACAAATATGCTCTAGCTGCGTCTGGTTCGCCGGCGTTTTTCAAACAGATTAAGCTGCGGATCTTTAAGCAGATCATAGTTTTTGAGAATACGCAGAGTTTGGAGCAGATCGGACTTTTCGTAGTTTTTAGAAACATCAACGCTGGAAATTAATTCGAGCATGATCGTGCGGAATAAAATGACGCCGTCGATTCCGTTTGCGCGCATCATCGCAAGCGTTTCCTCCTGCGGCGCGGCGGCGGCGCTCAGATCAGAAAGACACAGAATCGCGGCGATATTTCCGGGGCCGAGAATTTTGCGCGCTTGGCGCATCACCGGCAGTTCGGTGAACCGGAAAATATCAGGATTTTTTTTAAGGACAGCCGGACTGAAGCGGTCTGTGTGCCAGCCGCGAATACTGACAACGGCGCGCGGCACTTTACTTAATTCCGGCGCACCCCAGAGCATTTTTTCCGGTATCACGGCGGACGCCGGTGCGGTGGGATGAGCAATCAGCAGATCAATTTCCTCAACATCAAGTTTATGCCGTGCAACCACCTGATGTTTATTCGGCTGGATGACGAGAAAACCGAGCGATTCAAAATATTCCCGTACAATCTGGTCATTCACGGATGCCATACCAAACCTCCTTCAGCAGTTCGTCGGGAACTTCACAACCGAAATCTACATGTCCGATTTTATCCGGCAGCACAAACCGCGGACTGCCGTTTACAGATTTTTTATCGGCGCGCATCACGCCGCGAACTTTCGGCCAGCGCAGTTCCGGCGTTTTTACCGGCAGTGACAGAGATGCGAGCAGCTTTTCAATCCGTTCCGCATCTGCAGCTGAAAATCCGTTGAGCGCGGCGGCGAGGCGCGCGGCATATACCATACCGATTGCCACCGCTTCACCGTGCAGAACAGCTCCGTAACCGGCAACGTTTTCGATGGCATGCGCGAGAGTATGGCCGAAATTTAAAATTCCGCGCAATCCGCCTTCACGTTCATCCTGCCGGACGATATCGGCTTTAATTTCGCAGCAGCGAGCAATGATTTTTCCCAGATCCGCATGTGCTACGCCCGCCTCAAGATCAGCAAATAAACCGGCATCCCGAATGATGCCGTATTTTACAACTTCCGCCATTCCGGCGGCGAATTCGCGCGGGGGCAGCGAGTTGAGCGTGCAGACATCCATCAGAACAAATTCCGGCTGGTGAAATGCGCCGACAAGATTTTTACCTGCCGGAATGTTGATGCCGGTTTTACCGCCGACGGAGCTGTCAACCATTGCCAGCAGTGTGGTCGGTACCTGAATAAACCGGATTCCGCGCAGCCAGCTTGCGGCGGCATATCCGGTTAAATCGCCGATTACGCCGCCGCCGAGTGCGATCAAAAAGCCGTTGCGGTCGATGCCGTATTCCGCTGCAATGTTGTAGAGCTTAAATAAACTTTCCTGGCTCTTGATGGATTCACCCGCCGGAAAAATTTCAAGCGCCGGGAAAATATTCATGGTACCGAGCGATTTAACAACGCGGTCAAGATACAGCGGTGCGACATGTTCATCCGTCACCAGCAGGCACGGCCCCGTTAATCCGGCGGCGGCACATTCACGCCCGATTAAATCCAGATTGCCGTAGCCGATCTGCAACGGATACGACCGTTCACCCAGTTCAACATTGATATCAAAATTCATATTTTCACCGGATATTAATCAGAAAGCAGGCAAGGTTTCCAGCCTCATCGATGTTTACGGCAAAGAAACATTCAGGCGATAGAAGCCGGCAGCGCCGGAGTTTGTCACTGTAATAGAAGAGTTCGAGCCGGTGCCGGGGAACACCGGCGATGCTGCCAGCCAGTTTGTGTTGAGCAAATCGCTCACCGACGTCAACCAGTATTGCCGTGCCGGATTGCCGTAAAAATACACTGTCTGCAAATCACCCGCCTCAAAACTGTCAATTTTAAAATACGACTCCGGATCAGTCGGATCCGTACCTTCAAGATATTCTTTTAAATTTGAATATCCATCGCCGTCAGTATCCGCGGCTGCGACCAGACCGGTAATTGATGAACTGTATTGCGATTCCCAGCCGTTCGGAATTCCGTCGCCGTCGTAATCCGCCAGAGGGTCGATCACTGAATTAATCCAACCGGCATAGGCCGGAATCGATGTCGCCAGCAATGTGTCGTATTGGGCATACCGTGTTGCGGTATATGTATTAATGCCGGCAATCTTCCATGTCCCGCCATCTTTAATAAAGATGCCGCCGCCGGAATCGCCGACGGCATAGCCGCACTCATAAGGTGTATCAGAAGAGTTAAAATACATAATGATCGATTGGCTTACAAATGTGCCATTGGTCACCGGCCATTGATAATTCCCCTCAATTTTCTGTGTACCCCACCGCCGTTCCCCGCGCCCGGAGCTGCCGGCAGTCCAGTTTGTTGTGTGAGTCGTTCCGTTATACCCGTAGCCGGTGATAACCGCTGATTTTTTCAAGAAGCTTGTCGTCGGAAATGTTCCGGTATACAGCGGATAAAATCCGGGAAAAGTTTTATCGTATCGAACGAGTGCAAGATCGGCGGTCGGGTGGAATACAATTTCTTTTTGAGTGTATATCTCGCCGTCAACCGTGAGGTTTCCTGTTCCGCCATCATCCGCAACGTGTCCGGCGGTTACAATCCAGTTTGAAGCAACAGCAGATGCAGAACAGGATTTATAATAATAGGTATAATTCCAATTCAGATTATAGGCTGCTCCGGCGGCACCCGGTGAATTCGTTGCAACTGTATTGTCAGGGACAACCAGGGCAGAGGAAACTCCCGCCGTAAAAACTGTTCCGGACAAAATCTGTTTAAACTGTTTTTTCAACTGCATATTTCGGTTCACTAAAAACCGCCGGGTGCATGTACAGCGGTTCGGGCGGTTCAGATATTTTTTGTGCGAGCAGGGCAACGTCGCGTGCGTGCGGAAACTCCGGAGCACCGATCGCCGGAAATATTTTTTCCAGCCGTTCCGCTTCCGGACTGGTAACAACCGTACCATCCGGAATGGCAGCCTCTTCGTACGGGATCAGTTTCCAATCGTCAATGAATTGCACATCCGGCGAGGACGCTGCGTCCACATGAAACATTCCGAGCCAGATTTGCCCGCGGCGTGCGTCGCCGGCGACAGCGATTTGCTGTGGAGCAGACTTTCCGGTCTGCTCGTGCGCAGACAGGAATGTCTGCGCCACCCGATACGCCAGCGCTGCGCCGCTGCTGACAGCACGGACTTCCTTTTTATCCGGCAGTGCGAGCGATTGTGCGATGGCGAAACTCATGCGCATACCTGAAAACGAACCGGGACCGCGTCCGACAGCATACAGTGAAATATCGGCATACTGAATTCCGCTGCCGGTGCGGATCTCTTCAAGCGCATCAAAAATAACGTTGTGCCGGATGCGATCGGCAATCCCGGTTTTTTCTGCCAGCAGTTTATCGCCGTCAAGCAGAGCAACGCTGCCTTGCCGCGACGAACATTCTATTCCAAGGACTACCATAGTAAATCTTTTACAATCGAAATGAATTTTCTACAATCGAAATGATCCGTTGATCTGAATTTCCGCCGCGGGCAATTCTTAGATGGATTGTATTTTCCGGTAAAAGTTCAGCGCCGCGTTCCGGCCACTCAACGACAGTGATTCCGGCAGAATCTATAATTTCATCAAGTCCGAGATCGAGCGCCTCTTCCGGTCCGGAAAGCCGGTAAAGGTCAATGTGAACAAATGAGATATCACCGGTGTATTCAGCAATCAGTGTATACGTCGGGCTGCATACGGGTTCATGGATGCCGGCCGCCAGCGCAAGTCCCTGCGCAAAACAGGTTTTCCCGGCGCCGAGATTCCCGTGCAGCGCAATCCTTGCGGGGAAGTTCAGTGCTTGAAAAAACTCACCGGCAATCCGCCGGGTTTCATCGGGACTGTTTGAAATCCATCTCATTTTCATTACAGAAGCATCATATTCAATTGTCAGATTTCGTGTTAAACGCAATGCCAAATCCCTGCGGCTCGCTGCGAACCTTCATCCCGTCCTCATAAATTGCGACCGCCTGAATCCGGTGCGGACCTTCCCCGATAGTTTTCTCGGCGAAAAGGAGCTCAATGTCAGCGGCATACGGCTTGCGGTCGAGTTCACGTCCGTTCCATAGCAGTGCAATTTCTTTTGGCTGTTCTTCGCCGGCCGGAGCGACCCGGACTTTTATCATTCCACCGCCGGCATCAGCCAAATCACTGATTTTCACCGCGCGGCCTTTTTTATTAATATAAACTGGAATATCGCGATAACCGCCGGGCGTTGTCGGCAGAGGCGCCTGTGCGATAATGCGCACTTCATGATAACCGTCAGCCATGTCTTTGAAAGGGAGGTCGATTAGAGCATTATCTTCGACCGGCTTAATTTCTACGCCGTTCAATGCAGCGCTGAAAAGCGGTTTAGAAATCGGCAGCGGGAATTTGGCCTGCGCAACAAATGCGGCGTCAAGACTGCTTTGAATCGGCATTTTACTCAGTCCGACAGTTTTAATCTCCACCGGCAGTCCGGTTATTTGCGACAGCGGATCGCCGAGCAGCAGAATTTGAACGGGACTGAAAATGGATTGAAAAAAACTTTCCATTGCAGTGCAGCCGGCAGCGTAATGTGTGAAAAAACGTGCATGCGGAAATTTCAGCCATACATTATACGGTTCGGTCACGGTGCCGGCGGTTACGGTGGCACCGGCGTCGAGCCATGCCGTGCATTTGGTTTGCGGTTTTTGAAACTGCGCTGCCCAGCTTGTCAGATGTTCCGCCATCGCACCGGGCACAAACGTTCCAAATGCCGCCGGTGTTACATGTTCCATGCCTGTCATCACACCCATCAGATCAGTTTGAGGCGCCGCCGGTGTGTTGGTGGAAACTACGACATTCGCACGCATTGCCAGCTCTGCTTTAACGTCGGCAAACTGCCATTCGCGCGGCGCGGAGCGCGCGGTGTCATCGGTGGCATTCAAAAGAATTTTCGGGCTCGCGCCGTGCCGGCGCGCCAGCACGCCGTTCGTAATGCACCGCAGAACAACCTCCATACCGCTGCCTTGTTCGCCGGTGTAACCGAGCATCATCGACGGCAGGGGCATTTCGTCTTTCAACCCCGCTTTCATACTGTCAAATGAACGCGGCGGATTTTTCGGTTCGCCGGCCTGCATCGGTCCGGCAAAAAGTTTTGAGGCAAACAGGCCTTTTTCAACCATTTCCACCGCCGGAACCCGGCCGCGCATAAACGTAATTCCCATTAATGACATCTGCTGCCGGTCGTTCGCTGACGTTAAAATCCGGATTGGAAAATCCACCGAATAGACCCACGCCACAATCTGTTTATCCAGTCCGCGCTCTTTAATCATTTGTTGCGCCGGATCAAAAATCAGCGTTTGAAACTCCTCCGGCGTGCATTCCGCCTTGCCGCCGGAAAGTGCCGCCGGAAGATCAAGGTAAATCAGATTCACGCCCGGTACGCCATGCAGGCCGGCAAACACATTTGCCGCATGCTTCGAATCCTGAGAATTTTCATTGACCAGCACGGCAATCCGGTGCGGCTGCTGCGCCGGCGCGGCCAGCGCGATGAAAACCGCCGCTGCCGGAATTAAAATATATAAAATGCTTCGTCGTTGAGTTTTCATACGAAAAAGAGTACGGATTTGACAAAAATTAAACAAGAACGGATAGTCCTGAACGTGAAAGTATCGCCGGTCATTCTAATTTCATTTGCCGCCGCGCTTGCCGGTCCGGCGGCGATGCAAAGTTTTGACCGTTATCAAATCATTCTCGATAAACATCCGTTCGGTGATATGCCGCTTGAGGGAGATCTCGCCATTGTGCCGGCGGAACAATCGTTTGCGCGGAATATGCGGCTCTCGATGCTGTTCGAAAGCGGCGACGGTTCGGTGCGGGTCGGCATTGTGGATGACGCCAATAAAAAAAGCTACATCCTCGCAGTCGGAGAACCGCAGGAAGGGCTTGAATTAATTGAAGCCGACATCATCGCTTCCGAAGCCATGCTTAAGCGCGGCAGTGAGGTTGTGCTTTTTAAACTCGAAGCCGGTACGCCGCAGCAGGTATCCAAATCTGAACAGACTTCGCGGCAGAAATCCTATACTGAACGCCGGAAAGCGTTACTGCAGCGCATTGAGGAGCAAAAAAAACCGGAAGAGCCCCCGCAGCCGCGCCTGACCGGCGAAGCACTCCGCAAACATCTTGAAAACGTTCAGATGGATGCCATTCGACAAGGTCTGCCGCCGCTGCCGATCCCGCTCACGCCGGAAATGGATGCTCAGCTCGTCAGCGAAGGCGTACTGCCGCCGCAGTAACGGAGAGTTTCACCGGTGCATCCTGAACAGAATAAACCGCCCGATACACATCAGCACCGGTGATGTGGAAAGAAACAGCAGAATGCCTGCCCAGAGTTTCCGCCCCGGATCAATCAGGGCAACCACGGCAAGAATGAAAGAAAACGATGAGAAAAACATCCATGTACAGAATGTCGCAACCCGTAATTCTTTCTCAGCGAGAAATGTTAACACGCCCAGCACAACCAGAATTACACAAAATATTATTTCTACAGTTTTTAACCGCATCATCGTCATAGCATATCCTCAAGCCAGTAATGAACTCTGATATGAGTTTATCGCGGAAATTTTAATGTTCAATAAATCTTCGACCATTTGCGCAGAAATTAGAATAATGAGCCATAATTTCCAATTTTTTTATGGGAATATCCTGAAAACATCATGTTTTAAAATTTATAAACACAAACTTTTCGTAAATTTGCGCGGCATTTTCACCGCATGCAGGCACATGAGAATAACATATTTTTCTCTGCAGGATTTCCAGGGTCAGCCGGATTTTTCTTTACGGACTGGAAGATATAAAACTACTAAGGCATATTCATATCATGATTGATAATAGAACAGGCGATTTTGATTTCTCCGGCGAACTCAACGAAGAACAGTACGCCGCTGTCAGTGCGCCGGACGGCCCGGCGCTGGTCATTGCCGCCGCCGGCACCGGCAAAACGCGTACGCTCGTTTACCGTGTCGCATGGCTGATTCAGCAGGGCGTCGATCCGAACCGCATTCTTCTTTTAACGTTCACCAATAAAGCCGCACGCGAAATGCTTGACCGCGCCGAAGCGCTCACCGGCGGCGCAGTTAGCGGAATTCTCGGTGGGACATTCCATCATCTGGCCAACCGGATTTTGCGGCAGTACGCCCCGCAAATCGGATTCGGCAATGACTACACGATTCTCGATCAGGATGACGCAAAAAAGCTGGTGAAAAATTGTATCGACGATCTTGATTTGGCAGACAAGCATTTCCCGAAACCGCAGGTTCTGCTGAGTCTGTTCGGACTCGCCTCCGGTTCGCAAAAACCGCTTGAAGACGTTTCGTATGATTGGTTTAAGGACACACCAAAGCCAATTCAAATAAATATCGATGATGTACTCGATTTGCACGCGCATTATGTGAAGCGCAAAAAAGAGCTGAACGTCATGGATTTCGACGATCTGCTGTTTTACGTCCTCAAACTTTTCCAAACCTCAACGCCGGTGCGCGAACATTTTCAGGAACGTTTTCAATATGTACTCGTCGATGAATATCAGGACACAAATACAATTCAGGCGGAGTGGATTCATCTGCTCGCGGCGAAACACCGGAATTTAATGGTGGTTGGCGACGATTTCCAAAGCATTTATTCCTGGCGCGGCGCCGATTATAAAAATTTTCTTTCGTTTCCTGAACGTTATCCCGATGCCAAAACGTATAAACTCGAAATAAATTATCGCAGCACACCGGAAATCCTCGATGTTGCGAACGAATGCATCAAAGGCAACCTGCAGCAGTTTCAGAAAGAGCTGCGCGCCGTGCGTGAAAGTATCGCAGAACCGACACTTGCCATGCTGCGCGACGGCGATGAACAGGCGCGTTATGTTATTTCTAAAGTTGATCAGCTCCGGCGTGCAGGAACAAAACTTTCCGACATCGCGGTATTGTACCGCTCGCATTTTCACGCAATGGAACTGCAGCTTGCGCTCACGCACGCGCGCTTCCCATATCAGGTCACATCCGGTATCCGCTTTTTCGAGCAGGCGCACATCAAAGATGTTTGCACCGTGTTGCGTCTGCTCGAAAACCCGGCGGATGAACTTGCATTTAAACGCCTGCTTGAAATGTTTCCGAGACTCGGGCCGAAAACTGCCGATAAAATCTGGAAAAAACTCGGCTCTAAATTTGAAGCGCGCAAAGCGGAGGCTCATGCGCAGCTGCTTGCCGCTCTGCCGGCCGTCGCAGTTTCAATCTGGAAAGAAATTCAGCCGGTGTTTCTCGCCTGCGAAGCTGAAACACTTTGTGACGATCCCGGCGAAATTATTTACCGGTTTAATAAGGCGTTCTATTCCGGATACATGATTGAAACATTTGAAAATGCTAAACACCGGCAGGAGGACCTCGACAGCTTAATCGACTTCACTGCGCGCTTTGAAAACTGCGCCGCATTTTTAAGTGAAATGGCGCTGCTATCAAATCTCGATGCCGAAGATGATCACGCGCTTGCGGCGCAGGACGGATTGCGGCTCAGCACCGTGCATCAGGCCAAAGGACTGGAGTGGAAAGCAGTTTTCATTATCTGGCTCAACGAAGATTGTTTTCCGAGTAAAAGATCAACTGAACAGATCGACGGCGAAGCGGAAGAACGCCGGCTGTTTTACGTGGCCACCACACGCGCCGAAGACCGGCTTTTCCTTTGCTGTCCCGAAATCCGGCGCAATCGCGACGGCAGCATTATTCCTTACGAACCTTCCCGTTTCGTTCGCGAAATCCCGCCGCACCTGCTCCAAACGGCCGGTGGATTTTTTTGAATATCTTCAGCGCATCACACGAATTAGAGCACATCATCCTTCATGGGAATATGATGTGCATTGATTTTCTCATTTTCTTGCAGTCGGAGCGGCGCAGGATATAATCGCGCGCTGTTTTTATGAGTTTGAAAAGCGGTTTGATGAGTCGATATAAATCCAAATTAATTATTCTTACGCTGGCACTGTTTTCCGGCGCTGTATGCGGCAATGTCCCGGAAAAACAGCGCAACTGGAATGCAAATCTTTACGGCGGATTTACAATGAAAAACGGCAATACGGATGAAGATTCATTCCGGTATGGCGGGGTTTTTGAATATAAAAATGAGACGCTTTACCGCTGTATGACGCGTTTCGATGGGCGTTACCGGAAAACGAATGATAAGCGGAGCGAAGCAAAAAATGAAGCCGCCGCCGAATTGCGCCGGCTGATCACTGAAAAATGGTTTGCGTCTGCCACCATGAATGTTCAGCACGATGATATGAGGGACATTCGCTATCGTATTCAAGGCGGTCCGGGGGTTGGTCATTATTTTTTTGATACGAAGGAGTTGGGCCTCGATATCAGTACCGGTGTCGTTTATTTCCATGAAAAAAGGGAGTTGGAATCGGAAAACTCGGTGGACTGGCGCATCGCGCACCGGCTCACCTGGAAAATTACAGAAAATCTGGACTGCTGGTTTAATTCGGAGTTTCTGCAGAATCTGGACGAATCCCGGGATTTCCGTATGACAGTGCGTGCCGGAATTAATAATAAGATCAACCGGCATTTCAGTCTGACACTGACGATGCTGAATGAATATGATAACGATCCGGACAGCGATGATATTGAAAAAAACGATTTTGAGCTGAGCGCCGGAATCCGGTATACATTCTAGTCGAAAACCGTAGAGTACGCAGATAGAAATGGATGAAGAAGCCACGCTCGGACACGAATAAAAGCATAGATTGAGAGGGCATGCTCTGTATTCAGGATCGTGTAAAAATTGAAGAGTGGTATATGAAAGAAAAAACCTATTACGTTACAACACCGATTTATTATGTGAATGATCAGCCGCACATCGGCCACGCGTACACCACTATTCTTGCCGACGTGCTTGCTAATTATCACCGCATGCTCGGCATTCCCGCCTGGTTTCTTACCGGCACCGATGAACACGGACAGAAAGTTCAGCAGGCCGCCGAAAAAAACAGGCTGACGCCGCAGGAGCAGGCAGACAGCACGGTTGTCCGTTTCCAGGAACTGTGGAAGCGCCTCGAAATTACAAATGATGATTTTATCCGTACCACTGAATCCCGTCATAAAGAAATTGTCACGGAAGTGCTGCAAGACCTGTACGACCGTGATGAAATTTACCGCGCCGAATATGAAGGCTGGTATTGTGTGCCGTGCGAACGTTTTTTCACCGAGCGTGATCTGGTTGAAAATAAATGCCCGGAATGCAGCCGCACAGTCGAGCCGATTAAAGAAACCAACTATTTTTTCCGGATGAGTAAATATCAGGACTGGCTTATCGAATACATCGAAACGCATCCGGAATTTATTCAGCCCGATTTCCGTGCTAATGAAACACTTGGATTTCTCAAAAATAAAAAACTGCAGGACCTCTGTATTTCACGCCCGAAATCGCGCTTATCGTGGGGCATTGAACTGCCGTTCGACAAAGATTTTGTAACGTATGTCTGGTTTGACGCACTGCTCAATTATATCAGCACGATCGGCTATAAACGCGATAATGAAAAATTCAACCGCTGGTGGCCGGCGTCGATTCAGCTCATCGGCAAAGACATTCTTACCACGCATACTGTTTACTGGCCGACAATGCTCAAAGCCATGAACATTGAACTGCCGAAAACTGTTTTTGCACACGGCTGGTGGCTCACCGGCCGCACGAAAATGAGCAAGAGCCTTGGCAATGTCATCAATCCAATGGAGATGATTGACCGCTACGGCACGGACGCTTTCCGCTATTTTCTCATTGCCGAAATGACACTCGGGCAGGACGCATCATTTACCGAGGACGCCTTTGTCCGGCGCTACAACAGCGATCTGGCGAACGATCTTGGAAATTTGGTCAGCCGTACAATTAATATGCTTGGCCGCTACTGCGATGGAAAATTTCCGGCAGTGGGAGCAAATGCTCTGGCCGGCGCGCCGGAAAAAGAACTGTGGGACACCGTCCAGCAGGCAGTGGACGAAATAGAAAACTCCATCGACACGATGCGGTTGAATTCCGGCGTTGCGGCGGTGCTCGCCGCCGTGCGCAAAGTAAATCAGTATTTTGAAATCAGGCAGCCGTGGTCACTCGCAAAAACCGGTAATGCAAACGCGGTTGGAATTACACTTGCACTCGCCGCCGAAAGTTTGCGCGTCTGTGCGGCACTGCTGTATCCGATTATGCCGGAACGCTTGAGCGCCCTGCGCGCGGCGTTCGGACTCGGAAAACCGGCGCTCGATCAGCTTCGTATCTTCGGCGTTATCGCTGCCGGAACGCCGGTAGAAAAAATTGACGCGCTGTTTCCGCGTGTTGAGGTTGAAAAGGCGGCGCAGACTTTCCAGTCTGCGCAAAGCAGACAGGACTCGCAGGGAGGCGTTGTGAGTGCAACGCAGCGTCTGGAAGAGGCGGTAATTCCGCCCCACGGAGAGAAAGAAAAGGTTGAGGGCATCATTACCTACGACGACGTGATGAATGTAAAACTGCGCACCGCAAAAGTTCTGGCGGCGGAAAAAATTGAGAATGCTGATAAATTGCTTAAACTGCAAATTGAAGTCGGTGACGAAAAACGCCAGCTCGTTGCCGGGATTGCACAATATTATTCGCCGGCAGATGTTGTAGGGAAAACGATCGTCATCGTTGCAAACCTGAAACCGGCAAAAATCAGGGGCATCGAATCCCAGGGAATGTTGCTTTGTGCTTCAACCGAAGATGTGTTAAAGCTGATCACCATTGACGGTGAATTACCCGTCAGCGGGGCGGTTGTTAAATAAAGAATGAAAACACTGATTCTAGTCCGGCCGGCGGCAGCAGAAAAGTTCTGTCCGGCGCACGATCACGATCGCGGGTTGAGTGCGCTCGGCCGGTGTGATGCGCGGATAATGGCTGCCAAACTGGCCGAAATCATACCTGATGTAGATGCTGTAGTCTGCGGTTCCGCCGTGCGCGCCTATGCCAGCGCCGAAGCCTATGCCGCTCAGTTTTTCAAACCGGTGGAAGTGGACGAGCGGATTTATAGTGCAGACGAAAAAACCATGTTGAAAGTTGTCCGCTCGCTAAACAATATTGATCATACCGTCGTGCTGGTCGTGCACGGTGCGGTGCTGGACAGTTTTCTGACGGCGCTCACCGGCATTACGTATGAATCAGCACCGAAATCTGCCGTCGGCGTAGTCCGGCTGCCGGTGAAAAAATGGCGCAACGTATCTTTCGGGCATGCTAAGCTCGAAACCAGTTTTTCACCGCGGCAGGGTCCCGCGCGCGCGGTCCGGCAGACAAAAATTACCCCGTATTTCCGTTTTTTGCAATGGCGCTTTGCAAAAGCTCAGCGGTTTGAAATCATGATGGTTATTCTGATCAGCATTCTTGTTATCGTCGGAATTGTTGCGATTGCGGTGATTGCAACAACTCGCATCGGCGGATTATCCGGAGGCCGATGAGCCTTATGCCGCGCGGGTGGATATTTTTTGATATCGACGGAACACTGCTTCATGCCCATCGCGTCGGACGCGAAGCATTCCCCATTGCCTTTTATCATGCATTCGGCTGGGAGCAGGGCGTTGAACACATCAACTTTTTCGGTGCAACCGATCTTGGAGTTTTGCGCCGTGTCGCCGCCGAACGCTGTGAAATATTGACGCCGGAAATGGAGCGGAAATTTTTCAATTCTTGGAGTTTTGCGCCGTGTCGCCGCCGAACGCTGTGAAATATTGACGCCGGAAATGGAGCGGAAATTTTTCAATTGCCTAGCGCCGGCGGTGGAAGAACGGCTCGCACAACATGCACCGGAAGTGTTTGTTAATGTTAAGCCGCTGCTTCAAACATTAGTCGCAGACTGGAACCTCGGGATCATCACCGGCAATATTCTGCCGACTGCGCGCTCTAAACTTAAATATGCCGGACTGCTTGAGTTTTTCGACAAACGCGGGTTCGGCTGCGGCAGTTACGAAGACCGTGCTGAAATTGCACGGTGTGTTTTAGCACGCATTGGAAATCCGGCGCGCTGTATATTAATCGGGGATACACCGAATGATATTTTCGCGGCGAAAAAAAATAATATGTCCGCTGTTGCCGTGGCCGCCGGCGGATTTGATGCACCGGCGCTGCATGCCGCCGGCGCCGATCTGGTTCTAAACGATTTTTCTAATGCTGCGCCGCTATTCGAACTGCTGGAGCATATATGGTTCAAGCGTTGAATGTTACTGTGCTGTCCAATAACTGCGTGTTTAAAAAAGGATTGCTTGCCGAACACGGCTGGTCGCTGTGGATTGAAGCAGACGATCATATTTTTCTATGGGATACAGGGCAGGGGCTTGCCATTGAACACAACGCGCGCGAATTGAATTTGGATTTGCGCCGCATCGAGGCGGTTTTGCTAAGTCACGGACATTATGACCACACCGGCGGACTGCGCAATGTTCTGAAATATGCACCGCATGCAAAAATATACTGTCATCCGGCGGTGTTCCAGCCGCAGTACCGGCGCGAGCCCGGCGGGAAAAAATCGCGCGAAATCGGGCTGCCGTTTTATACGCAGGAAACACTTGAGGCAGCGTGCGGCGGACTGATCGCTTCCGCAGAACCGGTAGAAATTATTTCAGGAGTTTGGATGAGCGGCGAAATTCCACGTGATCACGGCAGTGGCTGGTCCGTAATTTTTATTTCGATAAAGACTGTACCGTGCCGTGCCGCGTTCCGGACGATCAAACACTCTTTGTTGAAACTCCACGCGGCACCGTCTTGCTCACCGCCTGTCCGCACGCCGGCGCCATCAACATCATGCACGCCGCCGGGAGAGTCACCGGCAACATGGGAATTTACGCCATC
The DNA here is from genome assembly GCA_041656295.1 of Kiritimatiellales bacterium. Classification (NCBI taxonomy): domain Bacteria; kingdom Pseudomonadati; phylum Kiritimatiellota; class Kiritimatiellia; order Kiritimatiellales; species Kiritimatiellales bacterium. Next base: position 74,951 of record JBBADV010000008.1, read on the forward strand.
TTCGGCGGATTTTTTATTCCCGGCGCCAAACCCGGGGCGTCACTGCCGGTATTGAATGAAATGAAAAAACGCGGAGTAAAAATATTTGGACCGGCACACTGCACCGGCGGTTCTGCCGGCGTCGAACTGCGCATCAACTTCCCCGGTGAATATCTGGAGGTCTATGCCGGCAGCCGGTTCAGTTTTTAAAATGATTCAATGATTTGCGAGGTTGGGGCATGCGAGCTCGCGCTTCCATGCAAAATGCCGCCCTTTACGACTCCGGCGAAAAAAACACAACTTCGAGATCCCATCTGTTATTTCATGCGTGGAACTTCGTATAATTTATGGGCGATTTACATACGAATCAGCGCGAGAACTTCGTCACGTTTTTGAGTCATTTGTTCCGGTGTTTTAGCTTCGAGGTTGAGGCGGACGAGCGGCTCGGTATTGGATGAACGGACGTTGAACCACCAGTCGGAATATTCATAGGAATTGCCGTCAAGCTGGAAGCGATGTGCGTCGCCGTATGTTTCGTCAAGACGTTTAAACACCGCCTGAACATCGTCAACTTTTGAATTAATTTCGCCGGACGCAAAGTAGCGTTTGACCGGCTTAACAAGTTCGGACAGTGTTTTACCGGTTTTGCTGACGAGGCTGGCAACGCAGACGGCAGCGAGCGAAGAGCTTTCAGTGTAATAGTTGTCGCGGAAATAATAGTGCCCGGAAAGCTCGCCGGCGAATACAGCATCCGCCTCACGCATTTGCGCTTTGATAAAGGCGTGGCCGACGCGGCTCATCATTGGACGTCCGCCGGCCTCTTCGATGACTTCTTTCACCGCCCAGCTGCTGCGCAGGTCGTAGTAAATCGCGGCGCCGGGGAATTGTTCAAGCATGGATTGCGCGATGAGTGCAGTGATCATATCCATCGTGACAACATCGCCGTTTTCATCCAGAAAACCGGCGCGGTCGGCGTCGCCGTCGAACGCGATACCGAAATCATAGGTGCCTGACTTCAGCTTGGCGGAAACGTCGGTGAGTGTTTTAAGGTCAAGCGGATTGGCTTCATGATTCGGAAAGGTTCCGTCGAGTGTGTCGTACAGCGGTGTAATATTGAATATGTCATCAGTGAAAGTGCCGGCTTCAAGAATGCCCATGCCGTTTGCATAATCGATAACGACATTAAGCGGTGCGCGCATGTCGGCAAACGCGCGGATGTGCTCATAATACTCTTTTTTAATATCATACGTTTCAATTTCGCCGGCTGCGGTTGCGGGTGCATCGAAGGTTTCTTCATTTACAATGCGTTCAATATCGGCAATGCCGGTGGCGCCGGAAACCGGAATCGCCTGTTCGCGGCAGATCTTCATACCATTCCATTCGCCGGGATTGTGCGAGGCGGTGATGATGGCACTGCCGTCGGCCCCGAGTTTACCGTTGGCATAATAGGACATCGGTGTAGAGACCAGTCCAATGTTAATAACATTCACACCATGCATGGAAAGTCCTTTGGCCATCGCCTCAAAAAGCGGCGTGGAGTGCGGGCGCATGTCGTGACCGATAACAAATTTTTTCGGCTTGAGGAATGTTGCCACCGCGCGTCCGATTTTGAACGCGATGTCTTCCGTCAGATCTCGACCGTAAATGCCGCGAATATCGTACGCTTTAAAAATGCCAGCCATAGTTTTTCTCCTTAAATAATGAATGCCTGATTTAATCAGAAACCGGTGTTGTTTCAACAAAACCTTCCACATAAAGTGTAAACGGCGGCACCGCCGGATCAGCGGAAATCAATTGGATCGTGCGTTTTTGCAACCCGCTGCGTCCGGCGGCGGTGAACACCGCCGTCACGCTGGCGCTTTCGCCGGGGCCGATCATCCGCCTGTCAATTTTCACGGCGGTGCAGCTGCATGAACTTTGCAGTGACTGCAGTGCAAAACTTAGATCGCCGGCATTTTTTATAACGAACACATTGGTGACAACTGCCGTTTGGTTCACGGTGCCGAAATCAAAAACCGGCGCGGCACAAATTAATTTTACGCCCTGCACCGCACGCGCCGGCAGTGCAAATAAAAGCGTCGCAAAAATAAGTAGAGCGGGGCAGATATTCCTGTCTGCCCGCTGCACCGACGGAAGCACAGACAGGAATGTCTGCGTCACCGAAAAGATTTTCATCCCGCATTTCATTTTTATTAATTTTCCTCCGTGCGCAGGCGCGGATCGAGTGCATCGCGCAACGCATCACCAAGCAGATTAAATGCGAGGACGAGTCCAAAAATTGCAAGCGTGACGAATGCCATTTCCCACCAGACGCCGTGCCACAGGCGCATACGTGCGCTGTTAATCATAATGCCCCATGACGGTTCGCCGACAACGCCGATGCCGAGAAAGCTCATGAATACTTCGGTGCTGACAGACGCCGGAAACCGCAGAGTGAAGGTGACGATGACGACGTGAAAGACGTTCGGCAGAATGTGGCGGAACAGTATGCGCGGCCAGCTGAGTCCAAGTGTTTTCGCCGCCTGCACATACGCCTGTTCTTTGTGTTTAATCACTTCGCCGCGAATTAAGCGGCAAAGTCCGACCCACGTGGTTAAACCGATACCAAGATAAATTCCAAGCAGTCCTTTGCCGACGACCATGGCGATGGCGAGAATAAAAAGCAGTCCGGGCATTGATGCCACGGTGGAATAAAACCACACCACAACATCGTCGACACGCCCGCCGAAATATCCGGCGAGGCAGCCGAAAAATACGCCGATCGGAATAGCAATTAATGCCGTGATAACGCCGACGCGATAGGCAATGCGTGTGCCTTGAATCAGGCGCTGCATCACATCGCGGCCAAGCGCATCGGTACCCATCCAGTGTCCGGCGGACGGCGGCTGATAGGCGATGTCGAGATCAGTTTTTTGATAGAACGCAGTTTGGTCTTTGATTTTATAATATTGATAAACCGCTTCGCCGTAACATGCCAGTACAGTATAAAACGTCACAATCCACAGACAGGCCATTGCGAGCCGGTTTTTTTTCACCCGCCGCCATGCATCACGCCACAGAGAATTATTATTTTTTAATGTGGGACAGGCTTCCAGCCTGTCCACGGCTGCAGAGTTGTGGGGCAGACATTCCTGTCTGCGCCGCATTTTCCATCCCGGCCCGGGCAGGCCGGAAGCCAGTCCTGTATTCTGTTCGCGATTTTTCATTTCAGCTTCACCCGTGGATCCACAAGTGCATAACAGATATCCGCCATGAGGTTGGCGATAACAAACAATATGGAACCGATGAGTACAATCGCGCGCACAACATCAACGTCCGCCGAATTGATGGCGTTGATCCCGAGATAGCCGAGCCCCGGAATGCCGAAAAAACTTTCGAGCAGCAGACTGCCGGTGTAGAGAAACGGAATCGCGATAACGACATTAGTCACAATGGGAATCATCGCGTTTTTTAAAACATGTTTGAACAGAATTCCGGCGCGGCTGACGCCTTTAGCCTGCGCGGTGCGAACGTAATCGCGGTGCATTTCGTCGAGCATGATAGTGCGGTAAAAACGCAGTTCAGCACCGAGTCCGCTGATGACGCCGATGATAACCGGCAGAATTAAATAGCGCATACTTTCAAAGCCCCACACCGGAAACCAGCCGAATTTATAACCGAAGTAATACTGTCCGGCGACGATGTAGACGAGATAGTTGATGCTCATCAGTGCGACGGAAAACACAATAAAGAAACGGTCGATCCATGTATCGCGCCAGTACGCGCAGAAGAGCGACAGAATTACAGCAGTGATTAATCCGGCGATAAAAATCGGTACAGCCAATGTTAACGAAGGAATAATGCCGTCGCGCAACAGTGTTGAAACGCGCTGGTTCGTGCTGTGCGAAATTCCAAAATCAGCGTGTACGAGCTGGGTTAAATAGAATAGAAACTGTGAATCAAAAATATTTTCTCTCAGGCGCAGCAGTTGTATCGACTGAATTTTCACCGGCGCATCGCCAGTAAAAATTACCGGTGGCGTATTTTCAAACTTAACAACGGTTTTAAACGTAGACGCGACGCCCTCGTCGCGTTCATTAAAAATAAGTTTCCCGTCTTCAAAATGCGCCGGGGACGTTGCGTCTATTTTCAGTTCGTACCGTGTATTTTCGCGCAGCGCAAACCGCAGCGGGATGTTATATCTGCCGTGCGGCGCAAGTATAATCGCGCCGTTCATCCAGATTACACCCGGAATGCCATGCCAGTCGCCGGCGGCGCGGCTGAAATCAGAATCTGCACAGGCACGCGTTGGAACACCGCGTTTAAAAAAGGGGAAAAGCGGCTTGTTAAATCCGCGCAGTTCGTCGAACTCCTCCAGCGATTTCGGTTGCGCGTGCGGGCCGAGTACCTGCCGTGCCGGACTTCCGCCGACGACATTAAACAGAATGAACGTAATTAAAATTACGCCGAACACCGTCGGGATCATTTGCAGCGAACGCCGGAGAATATAACGCAGCATTATTCCTCCTCCCCGTGCGTTTTTTTCCACTGCTCCCACGCGGCATTGTCGACGCGCCGGTATTTGACCATGGTGTACGGAAAACTGTGGGATTTATAGTTGCGCATCCAGTTGTGAATGAGTGCGAAATCCATCGGCTGATACATGAAAATCCATGGACAGTCTTCGATGATGATATCCGCCATTTTTTCACACAGCGCATCTTTTGCGGTACCGGGCAGCATGGTGCGCATCTGTTCATAGAGTTTATCAAATTCGGGATTTACATAATTGGCATGGTTCGGCCCCGGCGAAACATTGGCGCTGTGGAACAGCTGCAGAAAATTTTCAGCATCGGGATAGTCGGCAACCCATCCGAGCGAAAAGAGCTGCGCCTGCCGGCGATCCATTTTATCGAGAAACGCCGGCCAGTTATTATATTCGGCTTTCAGTACAACGCCGATTTTGTCGTACATGCCCGCCATGAGGTCGACCATCTGGCGCATATCTGCCGTTGCACCGCCGAGTTCCAATACAATTTCCAGCCGCCGGCCGGTGGCCGGATTTATGCCGTTTGGATAGCCGGCTTCAGCGAGCAGCTGTCCGGCTTTTTCGAGATCGAATGAGTATGCGGTCGGCCCCGGTTTAAATCCGGCGAGTGGATCAGGCAGCGGGCCATACACCGGCGTGATGCGTCCGTTAAAATAAGTGACGAGCAGTTCGGGGCTGAATGCGCATGAAAGCGCCTGCCGGAGAGTTTTATTCGGGCCGACGACCGGATCGTCCATATTAAAGCCGATATAAAACAGATCGAGTGTCGGTTCTTTGAGCAGGGTAATTTTTTTGTTCTGCAGTTCGGCAGACAGGTCGTTGTCAAGTGTGATGACAACATCCCAGTTGTCGCGCGAAATTCCGCTGAAACTGAACTGGCCGGCGAGAAACATCATCCACGTTGTAGTAGGATCGTCGACAACGAACTGTACGATACGGTCGAGGAACGGAACCTGTTTCCCTGCGTCATCCAGTAAGCCGGCGGTGCGGTCTTCTGCGGTGCCGGTGGAGGGATAGAGTTCGATGCGGCCGGTTTCCTGCCATTTCGGATTGCGGACAAATTCGATGCGGTAGTTGCGTGTCCACCGTTCAAGAATGAACGGGCCGGTGCCGACGGGATGATTGACGAATTCTTTGCCGTAATATTCCACCGCTTCGCGCGGCACGGCAAATGTATAATGCATGGCCATGATCCACAATAACTGCGGATACGGTTCGACGAGTTTAATTTGAAATGTGTAGCGGTCCGGCGCGGAGAGTCCTTCTACCGGCGCGTCATAGTTGGTCGGCGCATCGCCGGCGGATGCGGCGCGAAATTCATCAAGCCCGACAATGCGGCCGTTGAACGCCCAATAGCCGGCAGACATGGTTTTCAGATCGGCAACGCGTTTGATGGAGTAGACAAAATCTTCGGCAGTGAGTTCGCGGCCCCGGTCGCCGGGAAAACAGTTATCGTCCTGAAAATAGATTCCTTTACGGACACGGAATGTATAAGTGAGTCCGTCGCCGGAAATTTCCGGCAGCGCCTCGGCAAGCAGCGGCTGAACGCGGTAGGGGCGGTCGAGATAGGCGTAATCAAGCAGGCCTTCATAAATGCGGCCGATCATCATGGAGGAAGCGACATCGCCGGCGCGCGCGGGATCAAACCCGCGTACGCGGGGGGTTTGTCCGTAAAGAACCTGTTCCTCTTCAAAGCGCAACGAATCGAGTTCGCCGCGCCCGCAAGAACCAAGAAACAAAGTAAAAAAAACGACAGAAACCGGCAGGAAAAAATCCCAACCGCTGTTCCGCCGTTTCATTTAACTCAGATCTCCGGAGATTATTCAGCCGGCATCACCGGCATTTCAGATGCTGCCGGTACGGCGGCCGGCATTACCGGCGCCGGAACAGCCGCGCCGTCCATCAGCGATTTGTTAGCGCTGCCGGAGAACATCAGGCCGAGCACCAGCGTATTTATTAGAAAAATAATGCCGATCACAATCGTGGCTTTTGTCAGTACATTGCCGGTGCGCGCGCCGAACAGTGTATCGTTACCGCCGGCGCCGAATGCCATTCCGAGTCCGCCGTCTTTCGACTTCTGTAACAGAATCAGACCGATCAGCGCCAGGCTGCATGCCGCTTCAAGAATAATCAACAGTGTACGAATAATAATCATTTCAAACCTCCAGACCTTAGACTTTAGACCTTAGGAATTCAAAGCTAATGCCTAAAGCCCATGGCCTAATGCCTTTTTTCTTATACTCCCGCTTTAACAATATCAATAAATGAACGCGCCTCGAGCGCCGCGCCGCCGATCAGTCCGCCGTCAATATCCGGCTGATCCATCAGCTCTTTTGCATTATTCGGCTTCATGCTGCCGCCGTACTGAATGCGCAGGCCGTCCGCCGCTTCGTTGCCGACCATATTACGCACGATACCGCGAATGAAAGCGTGCACTTCCTGTGCCTGCTCTGATGTCGCCGTTTTTCCGGTGCCGATCGCCCAGACCGGTTCATAGGCAATCACCAGTTCGGCATACTGCTCCGCCGGAATGCCGGCGAGGCTGCCGCGCACCTGCTCTTCAACTACTTTATTCGTATCGCCCGCTTCGCGCTCTTCCAGCGTTTCGCCAACGCAAACAATCGGGCGCAGTCCGTTTGCCAGTGCTTTTTTTGCTTTTGAATTCACGAACGCATCCGTTTCTCCGTAATAGGTGCGGCGTTCGCTGTGGCCAAGAATTACATATTTTACATACAGCTCGCGGAGCATCGTGTGAGAAATTTCGCCTGTGTACGCGCCGTCGTCCTGATCGCTCATATTCTGACAGCCGAGCTTGATTTCAGTGTCGGCAATTTTATCGCTCACTGTTTTCAGTGCCGTAAACGGCGGACAGACAACCACTTCAACATTATTAAAGCTCGAAAGATCAACCTTTAAACCGTCAACCAGCGCCGCCGCTTCCGCGACCGTCTTATTCATTTTCCAGTTGCCGGCAATAATTTTTTTACGCATCAAACTGCTCCTTCAGGTTTTAAAATTTTCCACAAATGAGCCGAGAATTTACCGGATCCTACCGTGAAACGTAAAGTGTAAAGCTTGATTATAAAATTATAAAAACCGGAGGATCGTGAGAAAGATGTTTCGGCGAAGGCACGCAGCCCTTTGTGCGCCGTTAATGCGAATATTCCATTTTAGTGACGATCAAAAAACTGACCGTTCTATCGCAGAACCGCCGAAAAAATACGGAGGGCAGATGGCGCAGACATTCCCCTTTGCGCGTGACTCAAATTTTGGATTCTGCGGAGGTCGGTTGACAAAAACTTTAATCCTTTAAGAAATAGCACTTGCGTTGCAACTAAAATTCAGTTCATTTTTGATGCACATAACCAATCGTGTAATACCGGAACTTAACGCTTAGTTGTCGCTGGATTTCAGCATATCTTTCGGCTCACTTGCCTCGGTGCGGCAGATGTGAGAATAGTCTTCATAGCGCTGAATAAGCGGCTCGGTGGAAAGATCGCCGGAGCGGATCAGAGCGATGTTTTCAAAAAGTTTTGCACAAAACTGTTCTGAAATGTCCGGCAGCATTGAGATCCGGTTTTCCGTGAACTGATTTTTCATTTTTTTATTATCGCGCTCCTGCAGATGATATACTGCCTGAATTTTTGCATTCAGTTCCGGCGTATTGCATGCGCCGGAAAATTTCTGCTGAACGGCAAACGTATAAACCGGCAGCTGACAATCCAGATTTAATGCAATTTCCTGTTCGAGCTGACTCGGCTTTGCGGTGTGCGATTTGCCTTTATAATCAATTACCAGCAGCCGTTCGAGTTCGCCGCCGGAATTAAAAATTAAATCAATGCGGTCGATTTTCCCTTTGAGTCCAATTTTTTGGTCGCCGGATTGTAAGGTCACTGGCATTCCGGCGGTACTGCCGAATTTCATTTCGAACAGCGCCGGGAAACGATTTTCATCCTGTGCGGTGTCGATATCGAGCTGAATATAATTTTCGATAATACGCCGGATCTTCTGTTTTTCATTTTCCCAAACGGCCGGATGTCCGAGCAGATGACGTCCGCTGTTTTCGGCGCGCCGGAATTCGTCCCGCATAATTTCATGCGCGAGATGTAACATTTCATCGGAATGCGCCGGATCGAATACGGCGAGCGGAATAGATGTCGCCATTTTTGTTTTTGAGAGCTGCCAGGAAAGTAGACGCGACGCCTTCGTCGCGTTTCCTTCTCCATCGGAGCGCGACGAAGGCGTCGCGTCTACTTTATTCGCATAAACACCGCTTTGTCCGGCGATGGCGGAATAAATTTCTTTAAGGATATTGTGAAGGATACTGCCGCGATCCATTCGATCGGTTGCATCTTCGTGCAGGCGTTCCGGCCTGATTTTTAATATGTGTTCGAGAAAAAATACAAACCGGTTGTATGCCAGCGATTCGAGCGCAGTAGCACTGAATTCCGGGTTGCTCACCATCCATTTCTGGATCATAGACGCGACGTTTTCATCGCGTTTTTCCGTGCATAACGGACGCGGCGAGGGCGCCGCGTCTGCTTTTTTCAAAGACGCATTTGTCTGCCGGACTTCATCTTCGGCGCGGCAGAGTTCCGGCGGTAAAATGGTGTGAAATGATTCGCCGAGCTCCGGCGTTTTAATTCCGGTGACGGCGCGCATGCGTTCAAAAAACTCGCCGGCCGCACGCTCCTTGCCGTCGGCATCGGCGCGTGTGAATGAAAGCGTGAGAAAGTTTTTGGCGGTACCCATTGCGGTGAGAAAAAGAATTTCTTCCTGAATGAGCGCGGCTTTCGTTTCCGGCAGTGCAAGACGCGGACAGAAGATTTTCCTCTCTTCTAAAAACCGGCGCAGCGCTTTACGTTCGGCACCATTCAGCAGTGCATCGGCCGCCGGAATTTGCGGAAACGACTGGTCGTCCATTCCGGCGATGTAAACGGACTCAAATTTCAGACCGGCGGCGTCCATCGGATTGATAATCCATACACCGCTTTCGGTTGCGGTCTCATCTTTCAACGTAACGTTTTCGAGCAGTTCTTCAAACAGTGATAAAAACTCCGGCGCCGGCAGCGCTTTTTCGAAATCGGCGATTTCATCGATCAGCGTTAAAACTTCTTCCGGCAGTTCGAGTGAATGCTGTGCAATTAATTTCTTTAGGGGGAATGCGACGGGAACGCCGCGTCTGCTTTCAAAAAACCCGGCGGCTTCAGGCGGCAGGCGGCGCAAAAAAGGCGGTTCATTTTTGTGGAGCCGTTCAACCAGATTCCGGCGCGTTTCAGCACTAAGATCTTGCCACTCAATCCCCGGCATTGTTAACAGATCGCACAGCCGGTCGCGCGCCGGTTTTTGCGGAAACGCAAGCAGGGCGAGCAGCGCTTTAACGCGCGGATGCGCCGGTGCCGGCGTGCCGCGCCGGAAAAAGCAGGGGATGTTAAAACGCCGGAAAACGTCGGGGATAATATCAGTATACGGTCCGAGGTTACGCAGAATCAGTGCAATATGATCCGGCGCTCTGCCGGACTCAATTTCTCGCGCGATCCGGCGCGCGGCATCTTCAATTTCGCCATACGGGTGTGCCGCTGTAAACAGTGCGACACGCTCGCGCGACTCGGCTTCAAGCAGATGGCTGTCGTCTGTTTCAAGTGCATCAGCAAAATCTTCGAGCCACGGCGTCCACTGTTCTTCGGCGCCGCGCATCAGCTCACTGTGCACCGAAGCGCACAAACGCTCTTCGGCTGCCTCGGCATGCGATGCCGGCAGCACGGACACAACTTGAACGCGGTTTGCGCCGAGCCGGTTTTTCAGTGCGGCAACAAAACGTTCTTCAAACGGATTCAACCAGCGTACGGCGCGGAAAATGATCCCGGAGTTCGGCGTAGGGCAGACATTACTGTCTGCCTGCGCCGCATTCATTTCCGGCGGCAGTTCGCCGGATTCTGCGAGTTGCAGCAGCGCAGTATTTACAGTAAAGCGGTCGGCAATATTTTTTTCCCGGCAAAGCTTCTGCCACGCTGTGAGCAGCTGTCCGGCCCCATGCAGTTTATGTTCCGGCGCATGCGCGAGCAGCCAGGCGATGATGTGCTGTTCATCGCCGGCGAAGCCGGAAAATGTTTCCACCGTTTTTTTCAGAATTTTGCGGCGTGCGCCGGCAGAAATTCCAGCAAGCGGATTTTGCGGTGCAAATGACACTCCGGCGGCAGCTTCTTCATACAGAAAACCCAGTTCGGCATCGCCGGGAATTTTCCCATGTAAAATTCCGGTGCGGCGCGCGGCGCGAATGCAAAGCTGTTCGAGTTTCCGGCGCGTAAAATGGCGTGACGCATCCAGTGCGCCGGTTTCGCAGACACGCCGGCATTCGAACTGCCGCTTTGCCAGTTCGGTCGGAAACACAATCAGAGCGCCGGTATTCATTTAAAGAACCATAACCTGTAATGCAGAGGAGTAAAATTCGAAAATAACCATTAAGTGAGAATCAGCCGGTTGGCTTGGGCTTTAGGGTTGAATTCCGGGGGCAGAACAATTTTACTCACCGCATGAAACCGGTTTCTGAATTGATTGATCAAACGGCGGCGGCGCTGGCGAAATTATATTCGACAGGCGATGAAGATCGTCCGGAAAATATCCTGGGGAATTCTCCGGCGGCGGCCAACGTAGTTAAAGCGTTGAAAGTTCTGCTGCACATTCTGTGCCCGAAAATTTCGCCGGCAAATCAACAGGAATTACAACGCTGGATGAATGCGCAGTTAAAAGAGTTCCGCGATTTGCTGCTGCCGGAAATTGAAACGGCGATTCCGTTCCGGTGGAAATCGGCTTCAGGGCAGCGCGAAAAGATTGCACCGGAGACCGATGTTCACAATGAAGCGGTGCGTGTGCTGTCGCTTTTTTTAAAAGAGCTGCCGTTTATCCGTGAAATGGTGATTGATGACGTGCGCGCAGCGTATAACGGCGACCCGGCGGCGCTGAGTTTTGCCGAAGTGAAGCTGGCCTATCCGGGACTGCTCGGGATTGCCGCACACCGGCTGGCACACGAGCTTTACCGGTTGAATGTGCCGATTATTCCGCGCATCATGAACGAATGGACACATGCGCATGCCGGCATTGATATCCATCCCGGCGCGACAATCGGGCGCGGGTTTTTCATCGATCACGGTACCGGCGTGGTGATTGGTGAAACGGCACGGATTGGGAAGTGCGTTAAAATTTATCAGGGGGTGACGCTCGGCGCGAAGAGCTTTCCTCTCGACGAGCACGGTTATCCGGTGAAGCATGTCCAGCGCCATCCGACCGTGGACGACGGTGTAGTGATTTATGCGAACACGACGATTCTCGGCGGTGATACGGTGATCGGGCATCATTCAACGATCGGCGGAAACGTATTTTTGACGAAAAGCGTTCCCCCGTACAGCCTTGTAACACGCAGCGGCGAAGCGGCGACGGTGCGGAGCAAGGAAAATAATGCTGCGGGAATTTGACAATTTTTTACTTTAAAGACTAGACTCAGCGCGAGCACTTATCTATATTACCACGCTTTTATGGACCAATTTCAGGAGCATCAATATGCCGAAACAAAAAACAAAAAAAACTGCGGCGAAGCGTTTTAAGAAAACGGCAACCGGAAAATTGAAATATGCCCACATGGGCGGAAGCCACATTCTGACGGGTAAAAGCCGGAAGCAGAAACGCCGTCTGGGCAGCAGCAGTATTGTGTCGGCTGCAGATGAGAAACGCATTGCCCTCACTATACCTTACGCTTAATTTTTATCAGGAGTAATACACCATGCCAAGAGCAACGAATGCACCGGTATCACGCCGCCGCCGCAAGAGCCGTCTGGAACTTGCTAAAGGTTTTTACGGCGCGCGCAGTAAACTTTTCCGTCAGGCAACTGAAGCGGTCGACCGCGCGCAGGCGATGGCGTACGTTCATCGCAAACAGAAAAAACGTAATTTCCGCCGTCTCTGGACGGTACGCGTTAACGCCGCCTGCCGCATCAACGGGATCAGCTACAGCCGCTTCATCGAAGGTCTGGCCAAAGCAAATGTAACCTTGAATCGCAAAATGCTGTCTGAAATCGCCATCTATGACGAAGCCGGATTTGCGAAACTCGCTCAGACCGCAAAAAATGCGCTTGCGTAATTCGGCGCGGTAAACCGTTGCAAAAATCCCGACCGGAAACGGACGGGATTTTTTTTATTTTAAAATACGGTTTCGCTTATGCTGCATCTTTTATTGAATTTGATCGCCGGTGGATAGTAGACTGCCGGAAAACATCAAACGTCCGTGTTCCTGATTTGCGATATGTCTTAACCCTGAACGTCAAATATGAACTCAATAAAAAAACTGATTTTAATTTTTATCACCGCGCTTTTTGCGTCATTTGCCGTTGCGCAGTCACTGCCGGCGGATTTACTGGATGTGGAATCGTTGCGCGCAGTGTCGCTGTCGTTAACGCCAAATGTTTTTCCGGATGCCGATCTGCTGCTGCTTGATGATGTAACGCGTGTACGCTATGAGCCGGATGGATCGGAAAAATATGTCAGCGATATGGCGTATAAAATTTTTACCGAAAAGGGCCGGCAGGAAAAATCGGCGGTACGCATCAGTTACCGCACGTCGTATGGCATTGCGCGTTTCAACCGCGCCGAAATTATTAAGCCGGACGGGCGCATTGTGCCGGTGAATCTTGAAGTGCAAACACGCGAGACGATTGATCAGAGTCAGATGAACGCGAACATTTATGATCCCGGTCATAAAGTGATTCAACTGACAGTGCCGGATCTGGGAATCGGGGATATCCTGCGTTATACGGTTTCCGGCGAAAATCATAAAACTGTAGTGCCGGGCACGTGGAGCGAGATTTTTGTTTTTGAGGATAAAAATCCAATCCGCCGTGCGGTTTATGAAGTGGATGCGCCGGCGGCGCTGCCGCCGGTACGCATTGAATTAAAGGATGAAATTCCCGGCACGGTGCACGCATCGAAAACAGACGCCGGTGACCGCATGATTTACCGCTGGGAAGTGCGCAATGTGCCGCGCATGTTTGAGGAGCCGGGCATGCCGGCGGCATATATGGTGGCGCAGCGTCTGCTGCTCAGCACGATTCCGGACTGGGAGAGCCTATCGAAATGGTATTGGCATCTTTCTGTGCCGCGTCTCGAAAAAACGAATGATGTGATGGCGGCGAAAGTGAACGAACTCATCGCCGGAGCGGCAGGCCGCCGGGAGAAAATTGAAACTATTTTCCGTTTTGTTTCACAGGAGATCCGTTATATGGGCTTGACGCTGGAAGAGGAGGCGCCGGGCTATGAACCGCACGATGTGGATTTAACATTTAACAACCGTTACGGCGTTTGCCGTGACAAAGCGGCGCTGCTCGTTACGATGCTGAATCTCGCCGGCGTTGAGGCACGGCCGGTGCTGATTAATGTCGGCCCGAAAAAAGATGCCGAAGTTCCGCAACCGTGGTTCAATCATGCAATCACGGCGGTGCGCGACGGCGGCGGCTGGCTGCTGATGGATCCGACGAATGAAAACACGCGCGATCCGCTGCCGGGATATTTGTACAACCGCAGTTATCTGGTTGCGACACCGGAAGGTGAAACGCTGTATACATCGACGGTCATGCCGCCGGAAGATAATCTGTTAACGATTACTGTCGATGCCGCACTCGCCGGTGAAAATTTAATCACCGGCACTGCGGAACTGAATTTCGGCGGCGTGAATGACACGATCTATCGCGGGCGGCTCGCAACCCTAAAACCCGAAGAGCGCCGGCCTTATTTTGAAGAGCGGTTGAAACAGGCGTTCGGCAGTGCACGGCTGATAGAATTCAAAATTCTGCCGGAGGAGGTGCGCGACACAACACAACCGCTGCAACTGACGCTGCGGTTTGAAATTGATCATGCTCTTGCCGCCGGCGCCGATGAATCCGTTTTTCAGATACCGACACTGCTGAATCAGTTCGGGCTTTTCGGCCGGTTGATCGGTGCCGGCGTCGGGCTTGAGCGCCGGCGCTACCCGCTGCAGATTCAACTTACCTGCGGCACAAAAGAAACGGTGCGGCTGGATTTAAGCCGCAGCGGCAAAACTGTTGTCACACTGCCGGAATATGAAACGATCGATACACCGCAGCTTTATATTTCGCGCCATGCGGAAGCTGCCGGAGATGTGATTTCCGCCACTGCCGCCGTTATGCTGCGCACGGTGGAATTTTCGCCGGAAGAATATCTGACGCTGAAACAGAATCTGAAAATATCGGAGCGCAATGCGCGGCAACGTACCGTGCTGGCAAACAGCGGTTTCCCACCGGATGCCGATGTTGCGATCCTCGACGAAAAAGTTTTTTATACATTTGCTAACCCGCAGCAGTGGCGCGAAGACCGGTTTGTAAAACGCAAAGTGCTGACGTATGCCGGGAAAAATGAAACGGCGGATTTGCATCTTGCTTATAATACCGGCATGGCACAGGCCGTGCTGAATTATGCCGTTGTTACGGCACCGGACGGCACCGAAAAATCGATTGACCCGAATACTGAAGTGAATCTGATGGACGCACGCTGGTGCGGTGAAGCGCCGCGTTATCCGGCGGAAAAAATTCTCGTTGCGACTCTGCCCGGCGTTGAAATCGGCAGCGTGATTGATACGCACACCACGGTGTTTTATACCAACATGCCGTTTTTTTCTACGGCGGAACTGCTCGGCAGTTTTAATCCATCGGCATCAAAAATCATACAGTTCCGCGCGCCGCATCATATACAGATACAGTTTTTGCCGTCCGATCCATTCATTCAGCGGCGTGTTTTTCATGAAGGTGATTTGACGGTGTACGAGTGGTCACTGAACCATCCACCGCAGATCGTACCGGAAGATCATTTGCCGCCGCTGTGGCTGGCAGCGCCGGCAGTACTCGCATCCACCGGTGACTTGCACGAATACACCGCGCAGGTTCGTAAAGCGCTGGAAAACGCTGCCGGCGAAAGTAAAAACACGCGCAAGTTCGTCACAAAAATCACCGGCAATGCAAAATCACGCGACCTGAAAATTAAAGCGATCCGGGATTTTGTCGACCGCACTGTGCGTGCTGCCGGTCCCGGATTTTCACAACTGCCGCTTTCTGCCATTTCTTCGGCAGACCGCACACTTGCCGAAGGCTACGGCGGCAGCGCCGACCGCGCTGTTCTGCTTTATGCGCTGCTCGCCGAAGCCAGACTGAATCCGCGCTTTATTCTTTCGTCGGAACTTCCGCGCAGTACCGGCGCGGTGAATCAGCCCGGAATTGCAGCATTGCAGCGCGATGAGTTTAATACCGTGCTCGTCGCGGTGGAAAACGATGCAAAACAAAAAATTTATCTCGGTGATACCGGCCAATACGCCGTGCCCGGAACATTGCAGCACACATTGCGGCCGTCTATTAATTTACATTCCGGTGCGATCGAATTTCCGGCGCCGGTGATCCCTGACGGAACCGAAAGGGTGTATACGATTGCACTTGATGAAACCGGCGCGGCTGAAATGAAAGTGTCTGAAACATTCCGCGGAACAGATTTCGAACTGTTCCACCGCCGGTTTGCACAATTCACACCGGAAGAAAAGCGGCGCGCATATCAGAGTATGCTGACCGGAATTTCACAGTCGGCACGGGCTGCCGGTGAATTAACAACCACATTCGAAAATCCAGGCAAACTTGAATTTACTGCGGTTGTCGATGCTCTTGCGATGCGCGCCGGCGACCGGATGTATTTTAACCTGCCCGGTGGGCTTGGCGATCTGCTCGGACTGCGCGCCAGCAAGCGCACGCATCCGTTTTATATAGAAACCGCCGTTAACCGTATCGTTGCTTATGACATCGCGATTCCGGCGGGCTGGGAAATCAGCGTCATGCCGAAAACGGTTCGTATTGAACTTCCGGCGAACGCCGGTTTTGTTGAAGTCCGCTCCGGTGTTTCCGATACCGGCCGTCTTGTCATTGTGCAGCAGGCGCAACTCCTGCCGGCAATCATTCCGGCGGAAGAATACGGACGGCTGCTCCATCTGAATGATCAGCTTACTGCACCGGCGGCGGACACGGTTATGCTGAAAAAAAGAGCGGTGCGATAGCTGCTTTTTTGCCGGCGGTCTTCAGCTTGTGTTTTTCGGTGCCGGAATGTATGTTCCGGTTCTTATGCTAAATCGAAAAAGACCGTTTCATCTGATGGCAAAACCGGCAGGGCCGGATTGTAATCTTGCGTGCAAGTACTGCTTTTATCTGGAAAAAGAGGCGCTGTTCAATGAGCAAAAAGTCCACCGGATGAACGACGAAGTACTTGAGGCGTACGTCAGACAGTATTGCGAATCACAGAATACGCCGGAAATTCTGTTTGCCTGGCAGGGCGGTGAGCCGACGCTGATGGGAGTTGATTTTTTTAAAAAAGCGGTGGAACTGCAGCGCCGGTACGCCGCCGGACGTCCGGTGCAGAATGCGTTTCAAACCAACGGCACGCTGCTGGACAATGAATGGTGTAAATTTCTGGCAAAAGAAAAATTTCTAATCGGCCTGAGTCTCGACGGCCCGCGCCACATCCATGATAAATTCCGTGTGTATCGCGGCGGACAACCGACGTTCGACCGCGTAATGAAGTCGTTAAAACTGATGAAAGCGCACCGGGTTGATTTTAACACGCTGACCTGCGTGACCAAACAGAACGCGCAATATGCACTGGAAATTTATGAATTTTTGAAGGGTACCGGCAGCACGTTTCTGCAGTTTATTCCGATCATTGAGCGCAAGCCGGATGATGCGGCGGAACGCCTCGGGCTGCAGCTGGCCATGCCGCCGGACCTGCTCGCAGAAGATACGGACGACCGCGTGATGCCGTGGACGGTTCAGCCGGAGCAGTATGGGGATTTTCTGGTCGCAATTTTTGACGAGTGGGTGCGCAACGACGTCGGCAACGTGTTCGTGCAGATTTTTGATGTGATGCTGAACGGCTGGATGGATCTGCCGCCGCCGCTGTGCGTGTTTTCCGAACGCTGCGGCGATGCAATGATTATTGAATATAACGGCGACATTTACGCCTGCGATCATTTTGTTTATCCGGATTACCGGCGCGGCAATATTCTTGAAACGCCGATGAGCGATCTGGCGGCATCACCGGAACAGCGGCAGTTCGGCAATGATAAATTTGATAAACTGCCGGGCTACTGTAAAAAGTGTGACGTCATGTTTGTCTGTCACGGCGAATGCCCGAAGCACCGTTTTTTAACCACACCGGACGGGCAGCCCGGACTGAACTGGCTGTGTGCCGGCTATAAAAAATTCCTGCATCATATTGATCCGTATATGCGCACCATGGCGCAGCTTATCCGCAATCAGCGCCCCGCCGCCGATATTATGGCGATGATTCCGCCGAAGGCAGGATAGAATCTCGAATACCGAACAAGGAATGCTGAACTTTGAAATTCATTATTCCTTGTTCGATGTTTTGCGGTTCATCACGTTGTTGTCCCGCCCCGCGCAAGCAGAACTTTGCCGGTGCGGATGAGTTCGATGACGGTAAACTTTTCAATCATCTCAACCAGTGCATCGATTTTTTCCGGATCACCGACAACTTGCAGAATCATCGACTCTTCGGTGAGGTCGATCGTTTTGCACCCGAAGTGTTCGGCAATCTGCAGCGCCTCTCCGCGCCCGCCGGAATCAACGGCAATTTTGATGAGTCCCATCTCTTTGATCACTACATCGTCATAAGTGTGATCGGTACAGCGTATGACATCGATCAGTTTGCTGACCTGCCGCAGAATCTGGTCAAGACCCTCCGGTGAACCGCTGACACCGATGGTCATGCGCGAAAAATTCCCGTCCATCGCCGGTGAAACAACGAGCGATTCTATATTGTAACCGCGCCGTGAAAATGTCTGTGCAATACGCGCCAGCACCCCGGGCTTATTTGAAACATAAACGCTTAATGTGTGAACGTGTTTACTTTTCATCATCACTCCTTTTAAAAATCTTCAGCCGGCAGGCTCCAGCCTGCAGGAATCCGTTGTTCATGGAAGCCCTGTATGAAGTCCGGTCTTTTCCTTCTTATGTTGATCCTGTCGGGCGTTCCAGTTTCTTTCCGGCACGGGGAGCCTCGATGATCATCTCTTCAAGGCGTTTCCCGGCAGGCACCATCGGGAAGACGTTATCGGTCTTTTCAACTTCGCAATTAATCAGACACGGACCGTCGTTATAATCGAGCGCAGCTTTGACAATCCGTTTTACATCACCGGGGCGGCGCAGGTTAAAGCCTTTAATTCCGTACGCCTCCGCAAGTTTGACGAAATCCGGATTGCCTTCGAGATCAACGCCGATTTTCCGGTCATCATAAAACAGCTCCTGCCACTGCCGGACCATGCCGAGATAATGGTTGTTCAACACAACAAATTTTACCGGAAGTTTATACAGCGCCGCTGTCGCCAGCTCGAATCCCGTCATTTGAAAACCGCCGTCGCCGCAGAATGTAATAACGGTTTCGTCCGGACGGCCGAACTGCGCGCCGAGCGCTGCCGGAACGCCGAACCCCATTGTGCCGGCGCCGCCGGAACTAAGAAAATTATTCGGATGATCGGTCTTATAAAACTGCCCGGCCCACATCTGATGCTGGCCGACGTCGGTAACAACGATCGCTTTGCCGGCGGTGAGCTTGTAAAATTCGTCGATAATATGCTGCATTTTCAAACTGCCGGCGCGTTTGAATTTGAACGGATATTTTTTCTTCCAGGTGTCCAGCTGCTCCAGCCAGTCGCCGGTCTCCAGGCGTTCGGCGTGCTTCGTCAGCTCTTCAATAAACAATTTTGCATCGGCGACGCAGTGATAATCCGGCTGGATCATCTTGCCGATTTCCGCCGGGTCAATATCAACGTGAATAACGGTGGCTTCGCGGCAGAAACAGTTTGGGTCGCCAAGAATGCGGTCGTCAAAACGCGAACCGATATTCAGCAGCAGGTCGCACGCACACAGCGCCTTATTGCCGTATGCGGTGCCGTGCATGCCCGGCCAGCCGAGCGACAGTTCGTGCGTCTCAGGGAAGGCGCCCTTGCCGAGCAATGTCGTCAAAACCGGAATATTCATCTTTTCGGCGAGCCGGCGAAGTGGTTCGCTTGCGCCGGAAATAGTTACGCCGTGACCGGCGAGCAGCAGCGGACGCTTGGATTTGCTGATTGCTCCCGCAATCTCTTTCACATGTTCAACAGCGATCGAATCCGTAATTGTATATCCCGGAATATCCATTTCCGCATGCAGGTCACCGGTAAAAACTCCGGCGGAAACATCCTTCGGGATATCAATCAAAACCGGACCGGGACGGCCGGTCGTTGCAATATGAAACGCCTCGCGGATTGTGCGCGGGATCTCATTCGCCGTCTTCAGCAGATAGCTGTGCTTCACGACCGGCATCGTGATGTTAAAAATATCCGCTTCCTGAAAAGCGTCCTTGCCGAGCATCCACGAAACCGACTGGCCGGTCAGCGCGATCATCGGAACACAATCCATGTGCGCCGTCAGCAAACCGGTGATAATGTTCGTTGCGCCGGGACCGCTTGTAACCAGGCAAACCGCCGGTTTTCCGGTTGCACGGGCATAACCGTCAGCCATATGTGCGGCACCCTGCTCATGACGAACCAGCACAAACTTGATTTTGCTGTTGGTTGTAACCAGCGCATCGAAAACGGGAATAACCGATCCGCCGGAATAGCCGAAAATGTACTCGACGCCTTCCGCTTCTAAACACTTAATCAGTGCCTGACCGCCATCCATAACTATTTTTTCCATCATTTTCTCCTGAAAAATACAATCTTATAAATATGATGATGAAAAATATGCCTATTTTTACTTTTGTCAATGGTTCAATTAAAAAATACGACAAAATTTGCATCTATTTTTGAGTAGAAAATTTTATAAAACCTTAAATCGTATAAATACCGTATTTTCCTTATATGAGATTATTTGTGTTGGAAGTAAACGTAACGAAAACGGTATATTTATTTGATAGTTTATCGCGTTATTAAAAAATCTAAATCAACAGAACCGCTCAGTGTGAATGGCGATAAAGCAGTAACCGGCAGATATCGGGAGAAACGGAGGGGAAAAATCTGTGAAGGCCACGATTCAAAAAACCTTTTATACCCAACTACCCATCTGTGCAGAATTTTCATATACATTAATTTGACCAAATAAAATTTTTCATAAAAACAGTATCAAAATCAATCCGTGCAAATAATTATTTATTATTTAAGTTGACGGTGCAGAATATTTTTGGAATATCTTCATCCAGCGATGCGGAAGTATACCACTGAACAATGAGATGAATACATTTTTCGCGAACACCCGCCGAAGATCGGGACTCAAAAATTTGGTTAAGTGAACAAACATACTGAATGCCGAATATTAATTTATGAGAGGTGTTATGAGTGACAAACTGAATTATGCAGTGCTGAATGGAAAGGCATTTGATCCGGACAGTCTGCTTAACATGCTCACAGAACATCTTTTCACAGAAATTATTCCGTTTTGGGAAAAAACCGGTCCGGATCCGCTGGGCGGATTTAACACTTGTTTAATAGATGACGGCACGCTGGTGAGTCGCGATAAATTTATGTGGGGGCAGTGGCGCGCAGTATGGGTTTTTGCGCGATTATATAACAGTTTCGGAGAGGCCCGCTGGCTGACGCTGGCGGAACAGATTGCCGGTTTTGTGTTGAAATACGGCTGGAGTGAAAAAGATCAGGCGTGGCGGAGCCGGTTGAGCAAAGAGGGTGCTGAACTGGAAGGCTGCACCAGTATTTATACAGACGGCTTCGCGATGTATGCACTGGGCGAACTGTTTAAAGCGACGGCAAATCCGGTGTACGAAATATGGGCGCGCCGGACAGCCGATGCGGCAGCCATTACACTGAAACGCCCGCACGATACCATTCCGCATTCGCCGTATCCGGTTCCAGCCGGCGCGCGCGTGCATGGAATTCCGATGCTTTTTTCGCTTAAGTTTCAAGAACTCGGCGATCTGTTTGATGACGATGAATACATTGCTCTGGCGCGATCGCTGCAGGATGAAATTTTTACAAATTTTTACCAGCCGGAATGGGATCTGCTGGTGGAACGGACGACGGATACCGGCGGTCGTTACCCCGGCGCGGACGGTCGTGCGGTAGTTCCGGGACACGTTCTTGAGGACATGTGGTTTCAGATTCATATTGCGCAGGCCACCGGCAGGACAGATTTGATTCTGCGCGCACTGGAGATCAGCCGCCGGCATCTTGAATTCGGCTGGGATGAGGAGTCCGGCGGCGGTTTATTGCTGGCAAAAGATGCCGAAGGCAAAACGCCGGTCGGCTGGAATATGCCGGATATGAAACTCTGGTGGCCTCACACGGAGGCGCTTTATACCTGTCTGCTGGCCTGGCGGATTTCCGGTGCGGAGTGGGCGAAAGAGTGGTATGCCAGAATTTTTGAATATTGTATAAAATATTTCTATATGCCGGACGCCGGTGAATGGCGGCAGAAACTGACGCGTGAAAATCAACCGTTTACCGGTACCGTTGTGTTTCCGGTGAAAGATCCGTTTCATCTGCCGCGCAGCCTGATTTTGCAAATCGAATTGTTACAAAATGCATGCAGTCAAAAAGAAATTTTATCTGCCGTCTGATAAAAGGAAAACGACTCATGAGATTATTTAAGTTGAAAAAAACAGTGGAATTGCGCCCCGATCTGGTGAACGAATGTAATCAGGTGACGGATAAAAGTATTCTGGGCAAAGACCGGCTGAAATTCGGTGTCGGTTCCGTCATGTATCAAAGCGAAGAAACGGCATTTGTTCCGGTGCACACTGTGGTCGTTCGCGCACTGGGCGGAGCGGACGTTTATCTCGGACTTATTTCTGCGGTTGTAACATCTTCCGGCGCGCTTATGCAGTGGGTTGGTGCGGTACTGCTGCGCCGGTTCCGTTCAAATAAAAAAGCAATGCGGGCGGCGTTAAGCGCCGGCGTTTTTTTCGGTACACTGCTGGTGGCACTCATGCTTGTTGCCGGAATTTTTCCGGCGTTGCGCGTAATTATCTGTCTGCCGCTTTATATTCTGTTTGTTTTCGGCCTCGCCGGTGCCAGCGGCGTACAGGGGAATATTGAAGTAAGCTGGATCGGTGATCTGGTGCCGCTGTCGATGCGCGGCTGGTTTACCAGCATGAAGTGGGTGATTTCGGCGCTGGGTGTGTTAACGCTCATGCTGCTGTTCGGGCAGATTGCGCAGCGCTGGCCGTATTTCGGTGCGTACGCCATTCTGTTTCTGTGTATTGCGCTTTCGCATGTGCTGGCAATCTGGCTGATGAATTCCGTAACGGACCGGATTCCGCAGCCGGTATCATTTATCAGCAGTAAAAGTGACGTTGACCAGGTAAACTATTTAAATCCCAAACTCTGGAATTATATCTGGTTTTATGTCTGCTGGGCCGGTGGGCGAACAGCGATGCTGACGTTTACCACTGCGTACATGCTTGACTACCTGAATTATTCAATGGGACGGATCGTACTGATTTTCGGTCTTACGAACCTCATCAACATCGTCATGCTTTTAATTATGGGCAAAGTGTCCGATAAGTGCGGCACACGCCGCCCGCTGGCATTTATTTCCGGCGGCATGGGACTGTGTATGGTGCTGTGGGTTTCATCGGCGTGGCTGGGCGTCTGGCCGATCATTTTGTATCAGTTCATCAACGGCGCCGCCGGCTCGACGCACATGATGCTTTCAACCAATTACGGACTGGAGATTTTTCCGGAGAAGGGCCGGGCGGCCTATTTTGCCATTGCCCGCATGTTCATCGGAATCAGCTCTATGGCGGCGGCTGTTATCGGCGGAATGATTATGAGCCGGCTGCGCGGCTGGCATATCACGCTCTGGGGTGCTGAGTTTAATCACTATCATATTTTCTTCCTCGGTTGTTCGCTATTCACCGTCGGATGTGTAATTCCGCTGATAATAGAAGGAATATCGAAGAAAAAACAAAACGGCTGCTAATCACCTTAAAACAGGGAATATATTATGATAAAAACAATAAAACAACTGTCGAAAGACGAAGCGGTTGATAGAGCTCGGCGCGGTCTGGAATTTTTTATTCGTCATCAGAACAAAGAAGAAAAATCGGCGGAGCGCGGCCGGTTTCCAATGATCTACGATTGCAAAGCGAAAAAAATGCTGCGTCTTTCTACCAACTGGACCACCGGTGTCGCCATACAGGCCTGCTTGCAGGCGTGGCGCGCTCTGGATGATCAGCGCTATCTGGATGCTGCCGGCAGGGGAGTAAACTATCTGCGCAGCCTGCAGGAATTCAGTCCGACTCATCCGCGGCTGCGCGGCGTATTTCATGAAATTTCACCGCAGAGCGAGCTCGCCTGTCCGCGCGATGCAACCACGGCGGCGTGGTCGCTGCTGGACTGGTATCAGGCTTCCGGCGACCATGAAGCACTGGAGCGTTCGATTTGTTTTGCCGAATGGTTTCTGTCTGTCGGCACCGAACGCGGCTTCACCTATTGGAATACATTTTTTAACGACAAGGAATGGATACCGGACTGGTCCGGCAGTTTTCATATCGGCGAAGCGATTTATTTCTATCGGCTGAATCAACTGCGCCCGTCGCCGGAATATCACGACATGTGTCTGACTTCGGCGCAGCACTTCGTCAAATATCATTTAGCTGACGACGGATTCGTCACCGTTGCAGTCGATCCGAAAACGTGGCAGGAAGCGGCGCCGGACGATCCGTACCGGAAATTTATTCCGGATGGCTGGGAAATTATGCATCAGTACAACAGTGATTTCGCCGGTGTTGCGCTGGCGTGCGCGCACATGCTTGATAAAGAAACGGATTATATTACGCCGGCGCAAAGTTTTCTTGACCGCATGGTGCGTAATCAGCGTGCTGACGGCGGTTACGGCCCGGAAGAATTTTCGGTGCGCAGCGCCGGCGGAATGGTTCCGGTGGAAATGATGATGCATGACCGGCTGTTCGGCGAGCGTTATACCGGATCAGTTGCGGCAGCGATGAATTATCTCGCCGATATTCAGTGGGACGAAAAAGATTCGCCGGCGGACGGCGCATTTCTCGGCATGACCGACGATTATTATACGGATGATGTAACCTACAACATCCGCGCCGCGTCCTATGCAATCATGGCGTTAATCGAATACGGCACCGGTGTAGAGCCGTTCAACGTTCTGTAAAGGAGGGCATATGAATATACATTTGAAACAGCTTGGTCTGTTACTTGCCGCCGGAAATTTATATTTCTGCGGCATCGCCGGCGCGGCCGATGTGATCTATGCACAGGGGTTCGCCAATAACACCGGTGCTGGAACCACTCTTGTTCATTATGGCTGGGCGTTGTATGTTGATACAGGCGCCTCAGATTTTTCTGCCAGTGCAAACCGGATTGTTACCAATATGAATGGGCCGGGAATAACTAATGTCAACGCGGCAGCCCCGTTTGGAAATTGTATTTCAACCGGATTTTATAATGGAAATTCAGATAAAGTTGCCCTGGCATACGTCCCGTTTCCGTCAGGCCATTACAAAGACATCACTGTAAAAGCTGATATAAGAAACTCATCGAATGATGCCGAGATGCGGTTTGCGTTTGAAATCGGCGGAAACTGGTATGTTTCAAATGATATTTTTAAATGGAATCATGCCAGCACGTTTACAACTGTAACTATCACACTGACGCCGGCAACAGAGCTTGCCTCTTTGAATTTTACTCCGGGGCCGGGCGGAAGTCTGGTTGTTGATTCAGGCACGGCAATCAGCTTTTCTTCGATTTCCGGTGAGGTTACCAAAACCGGGTTTTTTCATAATCCCAAAGCAACAACACAAATGCGTGTCGACAACTTTATCATAGAAGCCACTCAAAGTGTTTCACCGGGGATTAAATTATATCTTATGTTATCAAATTAACCCGAACAGTTACTCCATGAAAAACAATATCAAATTAATTTTATCAGCCGGGACCTTTTTTTGCATTGCCGGAATTGCTGCCGCACAACCGACTGTAATTTACGCGCAGGGTTTTTCCAATCATTCCGGCGAACCCAAAGATGTTTCCGCTTACGGCTGGCAGACGTTTACGCGCGATACAGCCGTTGATTCAACTGTGAGCAGGCGCATTGTTTCCACTGCCGGATCGGATCTGCTGACGAATGTGAATGCGCCGACACCATACGGTGACCGGATTACTGCCGGATTATATAATGCCAATTCACAGCGCATCACGCTTTCATTCACACCGCTGCTTTTAGACCCGCGCAACTATTCAGAAATCACCTTCAGCTTCGATTTGAAAAATTCCGCCGCGCCGTCGAAAGCACGCTTCGCGTTTCAGGCCGGCCGCAACTGGTATGTTTCGGAGCGTTCATTTAATCAAATTACAGAACTGTTTGTGAATTACTCAGTGACGCTGCAGAATGAAAAATTTCTCCGGTTGAATTTTGTACCCAAAAAAACATTAAGTATCGATTCCAGACGCGCCATCCAGTTTGCAAAAATTTCCGGTGATATAATTAATGCCGGATTTTTTCTGGAGCCGAATACCGGCGATGATCCAACCGCCATGCGCATTGATAATTTTGTTGTAACTGCGGTGAAAAATGCAAACGCTGCAGATGTTTCAGCATCAGATAATTCTGCCGCCGCCAAAAAAGTTTTAGTTTATGGCACAGCTCTGCAGCAGTCGCCGGAATTTATGAACGCGCTGAAAGCGGCTGATTTTGAAGTGGAACCGGCGGATGCCGGAAAAATTTCGGCGGTGTCACCGGAATCTGCACGGACGATTGTATTCGCAGATGTCTGTCCGCCGGAAAGCCGTCCGGCACTCGCGCGTTTTCTGCGCGGCGGCGGAAATATTTTTGTCATCGGCCCGGACGTGTTCGATTACCGTCCCGTCCCGGCAAACTCGGTGCAGCTCTGGAGTTTTGCCAGCAACGCCGAAATCATTTATCCGCGCCGGACGGAGCCCGGGGTGCCGGTCGGAAGCCTTGAAGCCGCTACCATAACTAAAGTTGTCGGACCGGACGGCGCGCCGGCGCTGAATGTTAAAACCCTTGAGAAGGGAATGGACAGCACGATGGTTTCATTTCCGGCAAAAGTGTCGGCGCTGAACCCGGCACGCAACGTTCTGGTTATCCGTGCCAAAGGCAGCACCTACGCCGAACTTTTACTGCTGGAAATTTGCGATCGCGGCGGCAGCCGGTGGATTTCATTTCTGCCGGTAACATCGGAGTGGGACAGTTACGCCGTAACGCTCGCCGATTTCATGCCGGAAAAATGGGCGGACGCACACAAACCGTATCCGCTGCTGAATCCGGAACAGATTAAAACCATCGGTATTGGCATTCACAATTCCGTCACCTGGCGTGAAAAACCGATGGAGTTTTCGGTCGGCACCATCGACCTCGCCGAAAATTCCGCCGGCGTGTATACGCCGACCGCACTGCTGCCGAAAATGCGTATTCCTTTTCTGGAGTTAGGCATTACCGCACCGCGCTGGATCTTTGATCCGTTTGCCGGCGCTGCGCCGTTGAAGAACGCCGGGAAAATAATTCCGGTTCCCGGCGCCGGAAAATTTGCGGCCGGTGAAATCGCCGGAATTTCTTCTGCCTGGATCTGTCCGCCGCCGTACATGGAACATCCCGGCACACAGATGGGAACTGATCATAAAAAAGATTATGACACCAAGGCCGAGCACGCTATGCGCCGGATTTCTCTTTACTATACCGGTGCGCTGGACAGTGACGTTGCGGAGCTGAGATTTTTTGCCGGCGGTGAACATACCGGCGCGTCGCTGTCGCTGTTCGGTTTTGAACCGGTAGAGTTTGTAAAAAATCCGGCGCTGGTTTCCTCGCTGATCTCCGGAATAAACTACGCACTGTTTTCAACAAAAATTCTCTCCGTGTCGCCGAACACTACGCGGCCGGAATATAATAAACAGGCGAAACCATTGATTAAAGTGACTCTGTATAATCCGACCGATCAGATTGTGCGCGGAACCTTAAAAGTTTCCGCTGGTGCCGGAATGCTGCACGGCGAAACTGCGCTGGATGTTCCACGCCGGAACATCGCCGTAAAAACGGTGGAGCTGACTGACGTACCGGAAAATTTCCCGTTCAAATCATTCGATTGGCAGGCTGTTTATGAATGGGACGGCGGCGCCGATCAGCTGACCGATCACGTTGATGCCGAGCGGATTTTACTGCACGCCGCGCGGCACATGGTTCGCATTCAAAAATCGCACGATGATGGACGGCTAACGAATCATTTCTTCGGCGATGCCTACGGTGTGCGTGCCATGTATTTATATTTAAACTGGCTGAAGAAAAATCCTGAACAGTTGAAAGATAATGCCGATTTATGGGAGGATATGTCACCGGAAGCAATTGAAAAAACAGCCCGGCGGTTTACAGAAATGATTCTGACGCGCCAGAATCCGGACGGTGCGATTCCAATGGGCTACGGCGAGCATCAGGGCGTTTATAATAATGCCGACGGCGGTAATATTTGTGTGGCGCTCATGCAGGCCGCGGCGCGCATGGATGATGCCGAACTGCGCGAACGGATCTATTCGTGCGGCCGCCGGTTCCTCGATGTTGCCGAAACATTTTATATCGACGAAAAACTCAGCCGGCAGTTAACGAAAGACCAGCCCAAAGATGCTGAACGGAACTGGACCAAAGCCGGACATTACGGACTCGGTTTCGGTTCCGACGGCAAGCTGACGAAAGCCGGACCATGGTATGTTGTGCCGGATGTGATGGGTGCGCAGGCGATTATTGCGGTGGAAAAAAATGATGAACATTACCGGAAAATCCTGCGCCGGAATACGGATGCATTTCTGGACGCCGGATACAGCGCCGCCGGATATTTCCAGGCTGAAGCTCTCGTCTGGTCGTATCTGACATTTGATGATACAAAACTGCATAAGGCGATTGAAAACCGTTTGAGAGATACATTTATCAACGGGCTCCTTGAAGGCCGTGAAAATCACTTCTGTGATCTCGGCGGAAGAGGCTCATTGCGTGCACTCAGTCTTTTGTTTTATCAGCAGCTGGTTGAAAACAGCACCGGTTCGCGCGCTGCGCTGCTTAAATATCTGTGGGGCACCGGCTCGGAAAGTTCAAACGTTTCCGTGCGGCGTCAGGCGGAAATTCACCCGCGGCCGCGCCATGGTGAATCCATCGCCGCCGGAAAACTGGCGGAATACACATCCATCTGGATGATTGAAATGCTCGACCCCGGCTGCACCGTGCTGCCATGTTTTGAACATGTCATGCAGTCGGCGAAATAATGAAAGCCAGATCAAACCCGCCGGCGGCCGAGGCGGAAGCGAAGAAACGGGTGTGTCGGTCCGAAGCGTTCATTCCTGTGGTTTAATGAAGGACACACGATGCCGTTTAGATCGCGGCAGGATGGTTTACAGCCGGCTGGATAAAATGCTGAATAACCTGCAGCGCTGAAAAATGCACTCGATGTGGCAAATTTTTTTTCGCCAACCACCGGTAAGAATTAAAATTGCGGGATTTATTCTGGGGCAACAGCGGCAGTGCTCGCACGGACAATGAGTGACGGCTTTAAATTAAGAGAACGCGCCGCCCGCTGTCCGGTGACAATATCCATTGCGGCACCGGCGAGTTCACGAGACGGCAGGTGAATGGTGGTTAACGGCGGATTAAACATGGCAGCCATCGGAACGTCGTTATATGACGCCAGCGAAACCTCCTGTGGAATCTGAATGCCGGTTTGCATTAGGCGGGTCGCGAATGCAGTGGCAATCATATCGCCGACGCAAATTAGAGCGGTTAATTCTCCGGCGGTTATTTTTTCTGAAAGCTTTTGCACAGCCGGATCGCCGGCGGGCAGGGAATTGCTGAGCGTGTCCAGCGCGACAAATTCAACGACTTTTAATTTTAATCTGTGTTTCGCAAGTGCTGTCTGCAATGCGTTTTCGCGCACGACGGATGTGAGCGACCGGTCTCTGATAAAACCGATTTTTTTATGTCCGAGTGAACGCAGGTGATCCACCAGCAGTTCCGCGCCGGAATATTCATCTGAGCTGCAGGAAATAATATTTTTCTCCGGCGTTTTCAGCCCGATTTGGATAATTTTTTGCCCGGAACGACCCATCTGTTTTTTCCATTCGGAAAAATCAATGGTTCCCACCACGATAACGGCATCCGGGCGGTATCCGCGCAACAGATGGACAGCTTGCAGGGGTGTGACGCCTTTTGACATTCCGGCGACAATGACGCTCAGTTTGTCCTGTACCGCACGCTCATTGATTTCGTCCAGAATAATGCTGAGGTAGGGATCATGAAATGAACGGACAACGACACCGATCAAATTGGTTTTACGTCCGAACACAATATTTGCGGCGAGGTTAGGGCGGTAGTCCATTTCACGCGCAATGCGCAAAACTTTTTCGGCGGTGCGGCGCGCAATCCGGTCCTGTTCCCAGTGCCCGGACAGAATCCGCGACACAATGGACTGCGTAACACCGGATGCTTTTGCAATATCAATCTGACTTGCCATGGTAATGATCCCTTAAATTATGGGTGAATTTGTCAATTTTTCACCGGCGGTTCAATTTAAATTTAAAACATGCAGAAATAAACAGCAGCAAATAATTATTTATAATTTTAGTTGACGAATCGATTTTTCTACGGAACACTGAATTTCATATCCGGCGCTGTCGTGCCCGATTCGGAGTTGAACACATGATTGCCTGCATGACAATAGAACGTTACAGACAGAAACGCGCACTTAGCGCATTATTATTTGCAATGCTGTTTCTTCTGCCGGCAGCAGTATTCACGGCACCGGAAATCATTTATGCGCAGGGTTTCGCGAATAACAGCGGTTCAGGAAAACCGCTGCGGGATTATGACTGGAAAGTATACACCCGTACCAATGCGTTGGATGAGACCGCAACAAGCAACCGGATTGTTATTAACAATGCCGCTGCGATGGCGAACGTCAATGCCGCCGCACCGTACGGCGATGGAATTGTGGAGGGTTTTTATAATGCCAATTCACATCACATCTCTCTTTCATACACACCGCTGGTGATCAGCAACCTCATGAACATCACGGTGCAGTTCGACATGCGCAATACGTTGGACGTTTCAACCACCAGAATTGCAATTGAAGCCGGCGGGCAGTGGTATGTTTCGGCCAATGAATTCAACTGGACGCACGCAACGCAGTTCAGCACCGTTTCGCTGCGGCTGGACGAAGCGGAATTTCTGCCATTAAATTTTTCGGCGGGCAGTGAACTGGCGCTTCCGGCAAATGCCGCGCCGGTTGCATTCTCTGCACTCGGCGGACACATCACAGCGGCGGGCTTCTTTTTAGAACCGAATAACGGCAGCTCTTCGACGCAGATGCGGGTAGATAATTTTACGGTGAGCGCCGAAGTAATTCCTATTCAATCATCACTGTTTTTTACAATCCTGTCACCGCCGGCACTCTGGGAACGGGTTTATGTGTATGGCGATGCGCTGCTGTCGTCGCCGGAGTTTTGCGATGCGCTGACGAGTGCCGGCATGCGCGCCGTCCGGTTATCCGCAGACCGGTTGAATACGTTTTCGATTCATTCCGCCCGTACGGTAGTTTTGGCGCCGGAAACGGTTTGTCCGCCGGAAAGCCGGCCGGCGCTCACACAGTTTTTACGCAACGGCGGCAATATTGCGGTAATCGGCGCCGGCGCATTTGATTACCGGCCGGTGCCGGCAAATCCGGTGCCGCTCTGGCGCGCGTCCACCGGCGCGACGATTACCTATCCGCCGCAGATCGGAACCATGAAGTGCGATAAACCGGCGCGGTCGGAAATCACCGCGCCGGACGGCGAAAAAGCATTGCATTTTGAAACGACCAGCCGCGGAATGACCAATGTGCTGGCGACGTTCAGCGTGTCACCATCACTGCTGAATTCAAACCGGACGGTATTGACGTTTCTGGCGAAAGGCAGCACCTATGCTGAACTGCTGTGGTTGCAAATTACTGATCATTCGAACGGAACGTGGATTCATTTTCTACCGGTAACGCCGGAATGGAAAACGCACATCGTTTCGCTCGCCGACTTTATTCCGGAAGGCTGGTCGGACGCGCTGACGCCGTATCCGCTGCTGAATCCGGAAAACATCAGCAAAATTTCGATCGGAATCAACAACGCGGTAGTGTGGCGCGAAAAACCGATGGCGTTTTCCATCGGTTCAATTGATCTTGCCGAAAACGCCGCCGGAATTTATGCGCCGACATCGGTGCAGTTGAAATACCGGATTCCGTATCTGGAACTCGGCATCACCGCGCCGGAATGGATTTTTGATCCATTCGCCGGATGCGCCGCGCCGGAAAATAATGTGAGTATCACTGCCGCGCCGGATTCCGGCGGACTGGCTGCCGGCACTGATGCCGGAATTTCTGTCGCATGGATTTGTCCGCCGCCGTATCTGGAACATCCCGGTACGCAGATGGGCACGGATACAGCCAGCGAATATAACACCAAAGAAAAACGCCGGATGCGCCGGATTCCGCTCTGGAACGGCACGGCCGGAAATTCCGGTGCGCCGGCAGCGCCGGTAGCAGAACTGCGATTTTTTGCGGCGGGAGAACTGTTTGGCGCCGGCGTTGCGCTGTTCGGTTTTACGCCGGACGAATTTACAGAAAAACCGGCGCTGATTTCGTCCCTGGCATCATCATTGCATTACGCGCTGTTCACGCCGAAAATTCTGTCGGTGATTCCGAACACCACCAGCGCTGCCGAAACGTCGGTGCCGAAGGTGAAAGTGACGCTGCATAATCCGACCACCAATATTATTCGCGGCACATTAAGCGCGAATGCCGGCGCCGGAAGAGTCAGCGGTGCGATGAGTATGGATATTCCGCGCCGGAATAAGGCCACCCGCGAACTTGAGCTCGATGCCGTGCCGGCTGATTTTCCGTTTACAGCGTTCGACTGGGAAGCGGTGTATGAATGGACCTCCGGCAGCGACCGGTTTGCCGACCACGTGGATGCCGAACGGACACTGCTCTACGCCATCCGGCACATGATTCAGATTCAGGCAGCGCACGATGACGGACGTTTAACGCACCATTATTTCGGGGATGCTTATGGCTCGCGCGCGATGTTTCTTTATCTCGAATGGCTGCGCCGGAACCCGGCACAGCTCGCTGAAAATGCTGACTTATGGTACGGAATTTCAACGAATGCGATTGATGTTACGGCACGCCGGTTTACGCAGATGATGCTCGACCGGCAGACATCTTCCGGCACAGCCAAAGGCGCGGTTCCGATTGGTTACGGTGAATATAATATGCCGTACTTCAACAGCGCCGACGGCGGAAATATTACACTGGCGCTGGCGCAGGCGGCGTCGCGCATGAGCGATGCGGCGCTGCGCGAAGAAATTTATACGTTTACCGGCAGGCTGCTTGATCTGGTTGAAACGCTGTACACCGGCAACGGATTGTACCGCACCGGACTGCGCGGCGGAGTTCCCACCCAGGCTACGCTGTGGTACGTCATGCCGGATGTGATGGGCGCGCAGGCGATTTATGCGCTCGAAAAAAACAGCGCGACCTATTCAAATCTTTTCGCGCGCAACACACGGCTGTTTATTGAGCTGGAATACAGCGCCGACAGTTATTTTCAGGCGGAGGCGCTGTGCTGGGCGTACCTCATATTTAAAGAGAGCGATCCGGAGTTGAGCACCGCAGTTTCTGACTGTCTGCGACAGACATTCCTGCCGGGAATGACCAGCGGCGGCGAAACGCATTTTTATAATATGGGCGGGCGCGGTTCGTTGCGTGCGCTGCCGCTGCTTTATTATCAGCAGCTGATTGAAAACAGCGCCGGTTCGCGTGCGGCGTTGCTGAAATATTTGTGGGGCGCTGGGTCGGAAAGCTCCAATGTGTCTGTGCGCCGGCAGGCGGAGCTGCACCCGCGTCCGCGGCACGGCGAATCGATTGCCGCTGCCAAACTGGCGGAATATACATCGGTCTGGCTGATGGAACTGCTGGATCCCGGTTCAACACTGCTGCCGCGGTTTGACGCTGTGATGCAGCCGGGACAGAACTGAAATTACTGATGAGTGGAGGTGAAAACAGGTCAAAAACAAGTTTAATAAATAATTATTGATTATGTGGTTGACAGGTTTTGATTTTCAGGGAT
The DNA here is from genome assembly GCA_041656295.1 of Kiritimatiellales bacterium. NCBI lineage: Bacteria > Pseudomonadati > Kiritimatiellota > Kiritimatiellia > Kiritimatiellales > Kiritimatiellales bacterium. Next base: position 108,679 of record JBBADV010000008.1, read on the forward strand.
AGTAAATGAATAAATCCGGCCGGGTTATCGCCGGTGATAAAAGGAGAACAGCTGTATGAAAGCAGGAAATAAAGCATTCGGAGCGGTTTTATTTGCAACTCTTTTTTCGATATCCAGGGCGCTGGCGGCAGAAACGCTGTACGCACAGAATTTTTCCAATAATACCGGTACGGAACAGCTGGCTTCGGCCTATGGCTGGAAGGTGTTTTCCCGTTCATCCGATGTGTCAAAAGCGAGCAGGCGTATCAGCCGTTATACCGGGTCAAAAATTCAGATGAGAAATGTGAAGGCGCTGGCGCCGTACGGCAAAGACGAGGCGAAAGGATTTTACAGTGCTAATTCGCCGCACCTTTCGCTTTCTCATGTGCCGCTGGCAATCAGCCGCGCAAAACATCCAAATGTCACGCTGAGTTTTGATCTGCGGACAACAGCGGCGGCATCTACCGCGCGGTTTGTGTTTAAAACGGCGGACGGCTGGTATGTTTCAGAAGAGATGTTTGCATTTCCGTCCACGTCAAATTTTCAGACATTTGCGGTGAAACTTTTTGGCGATACAAAATTCCTTCAACTGGATTTTAAAACCGGTAAACTGGGAATTAATCCGGCGCCGGCGGTCGCCGCCTCTGAAATTACCGGCGATATTGAAAATGTCGGTTTTTTCTTTGAACCGAATACCGGCGCAGATGCCACTGTGATGCGGGTTGATAATTTTGCAGTAACCTCGGGCTCATAATATATGTCCGCTTTTTTGCAATATAGAAAGAATTTCCGGCGGCATCTTATTCCGGCGGCGGTTCTATGTGCGGCGCTTTTTCATGCGCCGCCGGTTCTGTGTTCGGAATTCATCATTTATGCGCAGAGCTTTGCAAATAATGTTGATAAGGTAGGTCAGTTCTGTGCCGATTATGGCTGGAAAACATATTCCGGCAGTGCCGCCGGCGATTTTTCATCGAACAGTAAACGGATCACATATTTTTCCGGCGCCGCGGTGATGGCAAACGTGCGCGCATTGTCGCCCTATGGACAGGAAATAGACCGGGGCTGTTATCTGGTAAAATCAAAACATATTACACTGGCGTATGTTCCGTTGCCGGAGGGCGTTTATTCCAACCTTAATTTAAAATTTTCCATCAGGCATGACGCGCTGGAAACCCAAACGTATTTTGCATTTCAAGCCGGCGATACCTGGTATGTTTCGCAGGATACGTTCAGCAATACAAACGCGTTTAAGGAATGTTCCATTGCGCTCGCCGGCGATGTGCAGTTCCGGCGACTGAATTTCACACCGCGGTCTGTATTGGAGATTAGCAGCGATGCGCCGGTGGCGTTTTCTGAAATTACCGGTGATATCATAAATGCCGGTTTTTTACTTGAGCCGGATGGTACTGTAGACACCAATATGCGGGTGGATAATTTTGTGATTACCGGCGGGGGCCGTGTGTCGTCTTCCGGGACGATATTTGCCGTGAAATCGTTTCTTCCGGCGGATGCCGGCTTTACCGGCTTCGACGAAGCGGTGGTGTATAAAACTGCCGGCTCGGAACAGTTGCATTTTTATCTGTATAAACCCGCAGGCTGGCAGTCGTCAGACCGGCGCCCGATGATTCTCTTTTTTCACGGCGGCGGCTGGATCGGCGGCAGTCCGTCGCAGTATGCAAGTGCGTGCCGGACATTTGCGGATAAAGGATTTGTTACCGCCACGGTGAAATACCGGCTGGCGGCAGCGGCGAACCGTCCGCCGGGCATGGATACGGTTACGGCGCATTTTCGCACGGTCGAAGATGCAAAAAGCGCATTCCGGTATACAAAAGCCAATGCGGCGGCATTCGGCGTTGATCCGGCCAAAATTATCACTGCCGGCAGTTCCGCCGGCGCGCATTTGTCGATCTGCGTTGCACTGCTGGATGTATTGAATGATCCGGCCGACAACCTGGATATTGTGCCGGACCCGGCAGCGGTGATTCTGATGTGTCCGGTAATCGACACCGGTCCGCCGCCCGGTTATGAAATAATCTATAACCGGTTCAAAAACCGTTACAAAGAATTTTCACCGATTGACAATTTGCGTTCCAACATGCCGCCGCAACTGATTCTGCTGGGCGATAAAGATACGATTCTGAGTGAAGAGCATGCCCAAACATATCAGAGCAAAGTGCGGGCGCTCGGCAGCGTGTGTGAACTGGTCATGGTTGCTGGCGCCGGGCATTCGGCATTTTACACCGGGAAGTATGCCGAAGCGGCGATTCAGGAGACGACGGATTTTCTGGAAACATTTAATTTAACGGGTGAATACCATGAATAATTTTAAACGGCACGCGGTACCGGTATTTGCGCTGGTTTTTGCGGCGGTTATGGGAATGACAAAAACCGGAGCTGCTTTTCTTTTTGCCACAGCCGGCGATGCTCCATCTGAATACGGATATATTTATGCCCAGAATTTTGCGAATAACAGCGGGGAGAGCCAGTATGTAGATGTCTATGGCTGGCACGCATATTCACAGACGAATGCAGCAGACATCACATCAAAAAACAGTAAACGGATTATCGCATACATCAATGGAAAAACTCCGGTGAAAAATGTTGCGGCGCTTTCTCCGTTTGGTGACGAAACGACCACCACCGGAGTTTATGTGGGAAATACGTGGCAGGTTTCTCTGGCGTATGTTCCGCTTCCAATTGACATGAGCACTCAGCCGAATATTATTCTCGGCTGTGATTTGAGAATGGCAACGAACTGTTCAATCGCCCGCTTTGCATTTCAGGCCGGCGATACCTGGTATGTTTCCGAAGACACATATAATTACACGCATGCCACAGAATATAAAACCGCCAGGATCGGCCTGTTCGGTGACGCAGAATTCCGGGAACTGGTATTTGTGCCCGGAACATCATTGCAGTTAAGTCCCGAACCGGCGGTGCCTTTTTCCAGTATCACCGGCAATATTTCCAATGTCGGATTTTATCTGAATCCCAACACCGGAACCACTGCGGTTTATATGCGGCTGGACAACTATACGGTTGAATCTGTTGAAACTGCAGCTGTTACCTCCGAGATCGCTCCGTCACAGATTGAAGAAAGTAATTACGTGCCGGTTGAAGAGGTGTTTATTCCTCGTGCTCAGTTTGAAGAACAGTTTGCAGTTTACGCTGGAAAACTGCGCGGCACCGGTGCCGCGCGCGTTACGCCGGAAATGACGGTGCTGTCCACCGAAAATCTGGATGGCTACGTCCGGCAGCTGGTTGCATATAATGTGGAAGAAAATGAACGGATCACCGGCTGGCTGCTGATTCCCGCCGGACTTGCCGTCGGGGAAAAACGGCCGTTAATGATGTGCATTCACGGCACCAGCGCTTACGGCAAAGATGCCCCGGTCAATAATTACAGCAATTATCCGACTGAAGACGTGACGGAGATTGAAAAACGGAATCAGCGTAAGTTCGGCGAGGATCTGGTTAAGCGCGGGTTTATCTGTTTTGCACCGGATCGCCCCGGTTACGGTGAGCGGGTACTGCCGGGCGCCACCGGCACCACAATTGAAAAAGCCAATGCCTACAAAGCGGATTTCGCGGCGCGCTATCCAACCTGGAGCTATGAATATGGCAAAGTCGTGCATGATCTTCAGCAGGCGCTGGATTTTCTTGTCGAACTGGATTTCGTGAATACGAATAGAATCGGCAGCATGGGGCATTCGCTGGGCGGACACGACAGCCTTGATATCGCCGCAATGGATGAACGCATTAAAGCCATCGCGCACAGTTGCGGCGGCGGATTTGTGTATGACTCAAAACTTTGGACGAGTCCGGCGACAGTGGAAAACGCGGTTGCTAAAATGAATCTTGGACAGTCCGCGCGCCGGAATCTGTTCCATCAAAAAATTGCACCGCGCGGCGTACTGCTGATGATCGGCCTGAACGATCCTTCCAGTCCGCTGGGAATACTTCCGGCGCTGGAACTGATCACCGAATATTATAAAGAACAGCTGCCGATGTACGGGCTGACGCGTCAGCATCCCTTTACTGTGCTGGCGCACACCGCCGGGCACGCGATGCCGGATTATATTCGCGAATATGCTTATGACTGGTTGGAAAAACAGCTGATGGAATACTAAATTTTTGCGAATGGATGTAAAACAGGACGCATCCGTTCAGAAGAACAGAAACATAACAAACAAGGAGAAAAGACAATGAATAAGACCTGTACGAGTAAAGTTAAAAAAGGATTCATTTGCGCAATGATTTCCTCAGTGATCCTTTCGTTCATTGCGCCGGCTTCGGCTGAGATAATCTATGCGCAGGGATTCGCCAATGAAATCGGTTCTGGCAGCGCTACGAATAAACCGATGAGTGATTATGATTGGGAAACATATTTTGGCACAGGTGCTACAACAGGCTCTTCCTCTGTGCGAATTTATACAACCCCTACAAATGCCGGAATAGTCAACGTAAATGCCGCAACTCCTTATGGCGAGAATATTATATATGGAGTTTATCAGGTTAATGCCGCAAACATTCAGTTTGCGTTTACGGCTCTTACCTTAGATAGAAATAACTATGAACAAATTACACTGCAATTCGATATAAGATCCGGAACTGCAGCAACGCATCATTTCGCAGTTAAAATCGGTGATGATTGGTATGTTTCGGCAGCGACATATGATTCTGAAAACATAAGGTTTGAGACTCACAATCTAGTTCTTGATACCGCAGATCTCATCGCGTTGGATTTCAGTACAGCTCCTGGTGCTAGAACATTAGGGCTTACAACAACCACTCAAAATTTTGCAGCTATCGCCGGTGATATTACGGCCGTTGGCTTCTTTGTAGATCCCGGAGCCGGCAGTACATATATGCGCGTTGACAACTTTATCGTCACGGCAATTCCTGAACCGGCGACACTGGGGCTGCTTGTTCTGAGTGTCGTTGGAATCTTCGGATTCCGTCGCATCCGCAAGGAACGCGCATAAGTGAATTAGGATAACAAAATTTAAATGAACGGATGTAAAACAGGGCGCATCCGTTCAGAAAAACAGAAACATAACAAATAAGGAGAAAAGACAATGAATAAGACCTGTACAAGTAAATATAATAAAGGGTTGGTTTTTGCAGTCGTTTCTGCAGTAATCTTTTCATTAGCAATTCCAACGCAAACCATTGCAGACATAGTTTATGCTCAAGGATTTGCAAACGATACCGGTAGTAGTGCAAAATTGTCTGATTATGGCTGGTATTCATATTCAAATACGAATGCTTTGAATGTATCCGGCAACAATCGGGTTGCACAGCAAAACGGTTCAGCGGCGTTAACCGCTGTAAATGCGGATACTCCCTATGGAGATAACATTCCTCAAGGGTTCTATACGGCTGCTTCCGGGGCCATTTCTTTGGCATATGTCGAGTTGGCGTTAAGCGGGTATACAGATATTTCTTTATCATTTGGTGTACGAAATTCTGTGGACACGTCTTCAACCCGGTTTGCGATTAAAGTCGGAAGTGACTGGTATGTTTCAGAAACAACTTATAATCAAATAACATCTTCTTTTGTGACGTACTCGTTGGACTTATTAGCAGACACAGAGTTTCGTGCGGTGAATTTTACACCCAGTGTCGAACTTGCCATTTCTACAGATCCAGTCGTAGAATTCGGTGATATTGCCGGAAATATTACTGCGGTTGGATTTTTCCTCGATCCTAATCATGGAGGGGCCACAACAACTATGCGCGTTGACAACTTTATCGTCACGGCCATTCCTGAACCGGCAACCCTTGGACTGCTTATAACAAGCATTGCTGGAGTTCTCAGCCTGCGTCGTGTCCGTCGTGCGTAAGTGAATTAACACAGTAAAAACGCCGGCATTGTGAATGCCGGCGTTTTAGATGAATGCAGGCCGCAGGACTGGGATGGCGCGCTGTCGCTGTCTGCCGCATAAATAGGAATAAAAAATTGACTCTGCGAGCCAACGCTACAATTTTCTTTTCATTTGCGTTCATTTGTATTTATTCGCGGTTGCAATAAAATAAGCAAAAACAACAGAAAGGAGATTATGAAAAAAACACAAAGGAAACCGGTTATTCACATTGGAAAAACCAAAAAAGAAATCAGCATTGCAGCGGGAGAGCTGGGTGCACGCCTGATTCGTAAAGCGATTAAAGAAAAAGGCCGGGCGAATATTATTGTGGCGACCGGCGCGTCACAGCTCGATATGCTGCAGACTTTGACGACAGCAAAAAATATTGACTGGACGAAAGTCACCGCCTTTCATCTTGATGAATACATCGGTCTGCCGATTACCCATCCGGCGTCTTTCCGGAAATATCTGTGGGAACGGTTTGTTTCTCAGCTGCCGCTGCCGCTGGCGGCATTTCACTATTTAAATCCTGAAAAAAATCCGGTGGCGGAATGCCGGCGCGTCAGCGAAATCATCAGAAAACATCCGGTTGATGTCTGCTTCGCCGGATTCGGTGAAAACGGACATCTGGCATTTAACGATCCGCCGGCGGATTTTAAAACTGCGGAACCGTATATCGTTGTAGATCTGGATGAAGCCTGCCGGAAACAGCAGCTGGGTGAAGGCTGGTTTAAAACGCTGGCGCAGGTGCCGAAACAGGCAATATCGATGTCGGTAAAACAGATTATGAAATCGAAAGCGATTGTCTGCACTGTCCCGGGTAAGGTCAAAGCGCAGGCGGCGAAAGATTGTTTGAACGGAAAAATTACGCCGCAGCATCCGGCCTCCATTCTGCAACGCCATTCGTTTGTCCGGTATTTTCTGGATGAAGATGCTGCGTCACTGCTGGGAAAATAATTCATTCACCGCAAAAGAACGCAGAGAACGCGAAAGAGAAACCGCCAGAAAACCACGAATGGACACAATTGTTTTTTACAAAGAGAAAACGAAGGAAAAGAAGAATTTCATTCATTAATGCCGATTCGTGTTAATTCGTGGTTAAAATAATTTTGCCGGAATAATTTTGCAAAAAGAAGACGTGCGTAAAAACCGGAACCCGGCGGATAACAGCACAAATTTTGCGTTCTATGCGTTCTTTTGCGGTTACAATTAAAATTAGAAAGACCTAATGGAAACCGCGGGACATAATACATACAGAGTTCAATCGGTTTGTGAGACTGTCGCCGTTAATGCTGCGTGGGACAAACCGGAGTGGGAGAAAATTACACCGCTCATGTTAAATCAATACATGGGTCATTTGCCGGCCCACCGCCCTGAAACACAGGTGAAGCTGGGATGGAATCAGGAATATATTCATGTAATTTTTAAGGTAAAAGACAGTTATGTGCGGGCCGTTGCGACAGAGCATCATGAAATGGTGTGCCGGGACAGTTGCGTCGAATTTTTCTTTACGCCGTCAGCCGATATACGTCAGGGCTATTTTAATCTGGAGATAAATTGCATCGGTACAATATTGCTGTATCATCAGTGCGGCAGAAACAAAGACCGGGTTATAGTGGATCAGGCGGATATTGATTCACTCAAGGTGGCCACTTCTTTGCCGTATCGGCAGGCGATAGATCCGGAAATTGTTCAGCCGGTGGAGTGGACTGTGGAGTATGCTCTGCCTTGGGAAATATTGAAAAAAATATGCGGATGTGGTGCCGCCGGCGCCCGGAGTTGTCTGGCAGGGAAATTTTTATAAGTGCGCCGATCAAACGTCGCATCCCCACTGGTTGACGTGGTCAAAGATTCCGCTGCCGAAGCCGGATTTTCATGTTCCGCAATATTTCGGGCAATTAGAATTTACGGATTAAGAATTATTTAGTGTAACCGCAGATGACGCGGATAAAAATAAATTTAGTGATAAAAGAAGCGTGTTCCACAAATTTTCAATTTTATTTTGGAGAAATAGATTATGTCAGCGGGATTGTTTGATATTCAGGTGAACGGCTTTGCCGGTGTGGACTTCCAGCAGATGAATGTAAGTTTAAGCGCACTGCGGCGTGCGGTGGATAAATTGCATGAACATCAGACGTCCCGTTTTTTTCTGACGCTGATTACGGATGATTCAGCGCGGCTGGAAAAAAAACTGGCGCACTATGAACAGCTGCGTGCGGCGGACCCGGTGATTGCCGAAACGGTGTGCGGTTATCATCTGGAAGGGCCGTGGCTTTCGCCGGAACCCGGATTTCACGGTGCGCATGATCCGCAGTTTATGGGTCCGCCGGAAATTAAACTGTTTGAACGGTTTCAGCGCGCCGCCGGCGGGAATGTCCGTTTAATCACACTGGCACCGGAACAGCCGGGCAGCGCGGAGTTTATTCGCGCCGCAGTTTCTGCCGGCGTACAGATTTCGCTGGGACATACCAACGCCGGTGCAAAGGATATTGAGGATGCCGTGGCCGCCGGCGCAAAATTCTGTACGCATCTCGGCAACGGCGTACCGCCGGAACTGCCGCGTCATGATAACGTGATTCAGCGGTTGCTGGCGCGCGACGAACTGACCGCATTTTTTATTCCCGACGGCATTCATCTGCCGCCGTTCGTTTTGCAAAATCTGTTCCGCGCTAAACCTGCCGGCAAGGCGCTGTTTACAACTGACTGTATGGCTGCCGCCGCTGCACCGCCGGGCAATTATACGCTGGGTGCGATGAAGGTTGCCGTCGGCAAAGACCGCATTGTGCGTCAGCCTGGACGTCCCGGTTTCGCCGGTTCGGCGTTAACTGCGGACGACGGCGTAAAAAATATTTACAAGTGGCTCGGCCTGTCAGAAGCAGAAAGCCGCGCGCTGTTTTCACCGGAAATTGTAAAACAGTTTAGCCTGACAGAGCCGGTTTAACCGCGGATTTAAACAGATGAAGATGGATTTTCTAAAATGTCTGCCGGAAAATGAGCGGAAAAAAGAAAATAGATTTCATTTTTTATTCACCGGATGCTCGTTTTTTATCCGTTTATATCTGCGTCATCCGCGGTTAATTTATTAATACGATTGGAGGTTCTTTATGACCGATACGCAGTGGCAGGTTTTGTTAAATATTATTCGCGGTGAAACGGTTAATCCGGTTCCGGCGGGATTTATCATCGACAGCCCGTGGCTGCCGGGCTGGTTCGGCTGCAGTACGCTCGATTATTTTGCCAGCGATGAAATCTGGTTTGAAGCCAACCGGCGCGCAGTTGAAACGTTTCCGGAAATTATTTTTCTGCCGGGATTCTGGTCGGAATATGGAATGTGCACCGAACCTTCCGCGTTTGGATCGCGCTGCATGTGGAACGAAAACAACCTGCCGCACGCCGACCGGATTGTTGATGATGTAGACAACCTGCCGGAATTCTGTAAAAAATTCCGGCGGCCGGATGTCACAGTTGCCGGTATGCTGCCGTTTGTGTTGAGCCGCGTGCGCCGGATGGAACCGGCGGTGCAGCGCATCGGACATCAGTACCGTTTCGCCGTTGCGCGCGGGCCGCTGAATATTCTTTCGTTTTTAATGGGAACCACCGATTCCCTGATGGCGTTGAAACTTTATGAAGAGGAAACGCATTTTCTGCTGAATGAAGTTTCAGAGTTCCTCGTTGATTGGATCGGACTGCAGCTGAAAACGTTTCCGGCGATGGACGGCATTCTGCTGCTGGACGATATCATCGGTTTTCTCGGTGAAGAGGACTGTCGGGCATTCGCGGTTCCGTATTTGAAAAAAATTTACGGTGCGTTTGATGTGAGCGTAAAGTTTCTGCATAACGACGCCGAAGGCCGTGTCTGTGCGCCGTTCCTGCCGGAAACCGGTGTGAATTTATTTAATTTCAGTTTTAACCACAGCATCCCGGCAATGCAGAAGCTGACCAAAGGGCAGGTTGCACTGCTGGGAAATATTCCGCCGCGCGATGTGCTGGCGCAGGAAACACCGTCGCAGATTGAAAACTGTGTGCGCGAAACACTCTCCGGAATTCATGATAAACGCCGTCTGATTCTTTCCGCTGGCGGTGGAATGCCGCAGGACGTCAGTACAGAAAATATTAATGCGTTTTTGCGTGGCATAAAATAATATCAAATTAACTTAACTGGTATTTTTTACCACGGATGACACGGATATAAACGGATGAAAGAAATATTTTTGACGGGATTTACAGGATTAACGGAATTTGAATTTTATCCAGTAAATCCTGTTAATCATGTCAAAAAATTCTCCGTTCTCTTTGCTGCCTCTTTGTGAAGATCCGTTTAAATCCGTGGTTAAATCAATGTGAATCAGGATAATTTTATATAATTCCCTGCGCGGGTTCCGGTTTTCACCGTGGAATTTGTATAAAAATGAAATATCGTCTTGATTGCGTATATTTATTAAACTACTTTCTCAAACTATTGAGAAAAAATAAGGAGGCAGAAAATGAATAACCTGTTTACTATCGAAGATAAAGTGATTGTCGTTACCGGTGCGGCAGGAGTTCTGGCAGGCGGTGCTGCGAATTATCTGCAGGAGCAGGGCGCAACGGTGATTTATCTTGATCTAAATCAGGCTGGCGCGGACAGAACGGTTGCGGCAGCGCAGAAGATTTCCGATAAGTGCTGCGGTTTTGCATGCAATGTGCTGAATCAGGATGCGCTGAATTCGGTTTACGATGCGGTACTGGAACGTTACGGAAAAGTGGATGTGCTGATTAACGGTGCCGGCGGAAATATGCCCGGTGCAACGATCGGCCCGGATCAGGATATTTTTGATTTGAAGATTGATGATTACGGCAAGGTATTGGATCTGAACCTGAAAGGAACGGTGCTGCCGACAATGACGTTCGCCAGGGCGTTCAAAAAACAGAAATCCGGCTGCGTAATTAATTTTTCGTCGATGTCCGCCACGCAGGCGCTGACGCGCGTGCTCGGTTATTCAAACGCGAAGGCAGGAGTTGATAATCTGACGCGCTGGCTGGCATCAGAATTCGCGATCCGCTATGGCGCCGGAATCCGCGTGAATGCAATTGCTCCGGGATTTTTCGTCGGCAAGCAGAACCGCGCGTTATTAATCAATGAAGACGGTTCATATACTGAACGCGGTCAGCAGGTGATTAATAAAACGCCGTTCCGGCGTTTCGGCGAACAGCACGAAGTGTACGGCACAATTCATTATCTGATTTCAGATGCCGCCGCATTTGTTACCGGTGTAATTGTTCCGGTGGACGGCGGGTTTTCTGCTTTTTCGGGTGTTTAAGAATGATTCGTCTTAAGGAAACGATGCGCTGGTTTGGTCCGGCTGATCCGGTTACGCTCTGTGATATTAAACAGTGCGGCTGTTCCGGTGTAATTACATCACTGCATCACATTCCTTATGGCGATGTGTGGACACGCGAAGAAATTATAAAGCGGAAAAAGGAATTGGATGCGTGCGGTCTTGAGTGGATCGCAGTTGAATCAGTTCCGGTTTCCGAGGAGATAAAAACACGTACCGGCGGTTATTTACGGCATATAGACAATTACCAACAAACAATTCAAAATCTCGGCGCTGAAGGCATCAATGTTGTAATTTATAATTTTATGCCGGTACTCGACTGGGTACGCACTGATCTTCAGTACGCTCTTCCTGACGGAACGGAATGCCTTTATTTTGATCCGGTGAAATTTGCGGCATTTGAAATTTATCTCTTGAAACGCACCGGCGCTGAAAATGATTATACGCCGGAGCAGCTTCAAAAAGCGGAAACATTTTTTAACTTACTTTCGCCGGCGGAAATCAGAAATTTTGAGCGTACAATTATTGATATATTCCCCGGTGTAAATTTAGGGTTCACAATTCAGGATATCCGTGACATGCTTGCGAAATATAGGAATATCACCGGTGACCGGTTGCGTGAACATCTGAAACTTTTTCTTGAGGAAGTGATTCCGGTTTGTGAAGCATGCGGCGTGCGTATGGCGATTCATCCTGACGATCCGCCGTATTCAATTCTGGGTCTGCCGCGAATCGTATCCACTGAAGAAGATATTAAAATAATTCTTGAAATGGCTGATTCTCCGGCAAACGGAGTCGCATTCTGCACCGGCTCTTTTGGCGCACGTTCCGATAATGATCTGCCGGAAATGATCCGCCGTTACGGCAGTCGGATTCAAGTGTTTCATTTCCGCAGTACACAGTGTAATCCCGACGGCAGTTTTTATGAAGCGAATCATCTCGAAGGCTCTGTTGACATGTATGAAGTTGTAAAAGCAGCGCTCGAAGAGATGAAAAAACGCAAAGATGCCAACCGTTCGGATTGGCAGTTGGCGTTTCGTCCGGATCACGGACACACGATGCTTGATGACCTTAAAAAACCGTTGGCATCGACTCCGGGCTATTCCTGTATCGGACGGATGCGCGGGCTTGCCGAAATCAGAGGCCTTCAGTTTGGCATCAGTAGAAGTTTTAAAAGAAAGAAAACCTGAACTTATAATAAAGATCGATAGGAGATAGAAGTATGATAGAAAAGAAATATTCATTAGTTATTCCAACCAGCATGGGAATCCGTTTAACGCCGGTTGATTCGCAGCCGTTTCATTGCAGCGAACTGTTTAAAATGCAGGCGACGAGCGCCGAGAGTAATGTTGCGAGCGTGGCGTCGTTTCTCGGCATGCCGGTAAAAATTTTGACAGCATTTGTGAAAGGCAGCCCGGTGTCACATTTCATTAAAGATAATCTGCGCAGCCGCCGGATGGATTTTGAGGGACCGGAGTTTGATCAGGGCGGGCCGTGGGGTTTCCGGCACCAGATTAATATGGCGGACAGCGGTTTCGGCAGTCGCGGGCCGCGCGTTCAGAATGATCGCGCCGGTGAAGTCGGCCGCGAACTCAGCGTAGATCATTTTGATCTGAACCGGATTTTTGCGCAGGAGGGCGCGCGGATTGTACATCTGTCCGGTTTGATTGCGGCGCTGTCGCCCAAAACCGGTAAGTTCTGTTTGGATATTGCGCGCGTTGCGAAAGAGAACGGTTCGCTGATTTCCTTTGATCTGAATCACCGTGCGAGTTTCTGGAAGGGTCGTGAAAAGGAACTGGCAGAAGCGTTCGCCGAGATTGCGTCGCGCGCCGATATTCTGATCGGCAACGAAGAGGACTACCAGCTCTGTCTTGGTATTAAAGGACCGGAAGCCGGCGGCAAAGGGCTGGATGATAAAATTGACGGATTTAAAGAAATGATCGGGCGTGTGCAAAAGGCGTATCCGAACGCGCGCTGGTTTGCCACTACGCTGCGCGAAGTGATTTCAGCGAACAGCCATTTGTGGGGTGCGCTGGTAACGGACAGTAAGGACTGGGAAATTATTAAACCGCGCGAAATCGGCGTGCTGGATCGCATCGGCGGCGGCGATGGATTTGTCGGCGGCCTGCTGTACGGAATCCTCAAAGGCTGGGATGTGCAGAAGTGCGCGCAGTTCGGCTGGGCCAGCGGCGCGCTGGCGGCGACGATGCTGACGGATTATGCTCAGCCCGCCGATGAAGATCAGCTTTGGAGCATCTGGAAAGGCAACGCGCGTGTTCAGCGGTAACAAAAATTAATTGAGGAACAGTAAAATGAAAAAAGCAGATATTGGATTAATCGGTTTAGCGGTAATGGGTGAAAACCTTGTGCTGAATATGGAAAGCAAGGGATTCACGGTGGCGGTGTTCAACCGGACGGTGGAAAAGGTTGATCATTTTGTGAGCGGCCGCGGTGCCGGAAAAAATTTTATCGGCTGCCACAGTATTGAACAGCTGTGTGCATCGCTGGAACGTCCGCGCAAAGTGATGATGTTGGTGAAAGCCGGCAAAGCGGTGGACGATTTTATCGAACAGGTTCTGCCGCACCTTGAAGCCGGCGATATCATCATTGACGGAGGAAATTCTCTATTTATAGACACCATACGCCGGACAGAATATGTTGAAAGTAAAGGTTTCCTTTATATCGGTACCGGCGTTTCCGGCGGCGAAGAGGGCGCACTGCTGGGTCCGTCCATTATGCCCGGCGGCTCGCCGGCGGCGTGGCCGGCAGTAAAACCGGTCTTCCAGAAAATCTGTGCGTATACTGATGACGGTGAGCCGTGCTGTGACTGGGTTGGCGAAAACGGCGCCGGACATTTTGTGAAGATGGTTCACAACGGAATTGAATACGGCGACATGCAGATGATCTGCGAGACGTATCAGATGATGAAAGACGGACTCGGCATGTCGAACGACGAAATGCACGAAGTGTTCAAAGAGTGGAACACCGGCGCGCTGGATTCTTATCTGATTGAAATTACGCGTGACATTCTCGGCTACCGGAATGAAGACGGCGATGCGGTGATTGATTACATTCTGGACGCCGCCGGACAAAAAGGCACCGGCAAGTGGACGGTGGAAGCGGCGCTGGATGTCGGACAGCCGTTAACGCTGATCGGCGAAGCAGTTTTTGCGCGCTGTCTTTCTGCGCTGAAAGAGGAGCGTGTCGCGGCGGCAAAAGAACTGAACGGTCCGGATCCGGTATTCAGGGGGAACCGCGCTGCATTTATTAAAGATCTGGAGCAGGCGCTGTATGCCTCGAAAATTGTTTCGTATGCACAGGGCTATCAGCTGATGCGCGCCGCCGCCGGTGAATATAAATGGAATCTGAATAACGGCGGTATTGCGCTGATGTGGCGCGGCGGCTGTATTATCCGTTCGGTATTCCTCGGAGAAATTAAAGCGGCGTTCGACCGCAATCCGGATTTAGTGAATCTGCTGCTTGATCCGTTTTTCACGGCCGCAATGGAAAAAGCGCAAACGGGCTGGCGCCGGGTTATTGCTTCGGCGACGGAACTTGGGATTCCGGTGCCGGCGCTCAGCGCGGCTCTGGCATATTACGACGGTTACCGTTGCGGACGTCTGCCGGCGAATCTGCTGCAGGCGCAGCGCGACTATTTTGGTGCGCACACCTACGAGCGGACCGATAAACCGCGCGGCGAGTTTTTCCACACGAACTGGACCGGCCGCGGCGGCGATACAGCGGCGTCGACTTATATTGTTTAAAAAAAGAAAGATGGTTTTTAAACAGAAGATCGCAAAGTGCGCGAAGATGTTTAATCGCAGATAACGCGGATAGAAACGGATTTTCTACAGAAGGAAATAAAAAGTAATCGCCACGCAAAACACAAAAAACGTGAAGATTTTACGTTCTTGGCGGTTATAATAAAAATTAAAATATTATAAGGAGAAATTATGCCGTGGTTTTATGAAGAGAAGGATTTTATCTCGCGCGCAGAAATTGAACAGATGTGTCAGCGCACACTGGATGAAGCGCGTGAGCGGTTGAAGTGCGATTTAAAACGCGTACTGCTGCTGCCGCCGGATATTACCCGCGCACACAGCGGCGCCGGCTGGATCACTGAAACATTTTACAAACTGCTGGCGCCGGCAGGCTGTGAAGTGCATGTGATTCCGACGCTCGGTCAGCACGTTCCGCACACCGAAGCGGATAACAAATGGATGTTCGGCAGCATTCCGGAAGCGTGTATTCATGAACACGACTGGCGCAGCGGCGTGACGCATCTCGGCACCGTGCCGGCATCGTATGTTCAGGAAAAAACCGGCGGCAAGGTCGATTGGGAAATTCCAGTGGATCTGAACACGATGACGGTAACGGAAAAATGGGATTTGATTATTAACATCGGTCACGTTGTTCCGCACGAAGTGCTCGGGTTTGCGAATCATAACAAAAATTATTTCATCGGGCTCGGCGGCAAAGAAACGATTTGTGCGTCGCACCTCGCTTCCGGTGTGGTCGGAATCGAAAACAACCTTGGGCAGTTAATTACGCCGGTGCGCGCGTGTTATAATTACGCTGAAGAAAAATTTCTCGGACATCTGCCGGATGTTTATGTGCAGGTGGTGATGAAGCGCGACGATGAAAATAATCTGGTGCACAGCGGCGTATACGTCGGCGACGATCTGGAAACGTATTTGATGGCGGCGCGCACCAGTCGCGCGCAAAATATCACGCTGTTTGATAATCCGGTGGAAAAAATTGTCGCGGTGATGCAGGCCGACGAATTCCGCGCGACGTGGGTTGCAAATAAAGCCATTTACCGCACACGCATGGCGATGGCCGGCGGCGGCGAGCTGCTGATTATTGCGCCCGGTGTCGAACGTTTCGGCGAACAGAAAGAAGTGGATGCGCTCATCCGCAAATACGGTTATTGCGGCACACCGAAAGTGCTTGAGGCATACCGGCGTGAAAAGGATTTGCAGGAGCTCGCGCATGGCGCGGCGCATTTACTGCACGGCTCGTCGGAAGGCCGGTTCACGATTCGTTACGCGCCCGGACATCTCACGCGCGCAGAGGTGGAATCCGTCGGTTACGAATACGCCGATCTGCAGGAAGCGCTGAAACGCTATAATCCGGAAACAATGCAGGAGGGCTGGAACACCATGCCGGACGGCGAAAAAGTATTCTTTATCAGCACGCCGTCCGCCGGACTCTGGGCTACCCGCGACCGGTTTGCAGATTAATTTATACCGGCGGATGGAGGATATACAGTTGTTCTGTTCAGATTCTATCGCGGATATAAACAGATTGATTCATGTTGCTGTTTCCTGATTGAACCGTCTGCGGCGGTTGCAAAATTCACTGTTTTACGCGGGTAGGTGTTGATCCATGTTCCGATCCCCGGAGCATGTGCTGATTCGACCCGCTTTTTCCTGTTGGAATAAACTGTACGGACGAACTGGTCCGTGTTTTCATTTCTGCGGCGTCCCTATGTACTGCAACGGATGGCATAATACAGGTGTGTTCGCTGCCTGCCGCAAACATTAGAGCATTTTAAATTAATGTATAGCCGCAAAAACGCGCAACAATCGCAAAATAATTACGGGCCGAATGATTGATAAACCGCAGAGCGCACTGAGAACTTTTCAACTCCCAACTGTAAACTGAAAACCCTGAACACGGAACGCGGCGAGGGC